>PIVZ01000356.1 GCA_003354045.1 bacterium | reverse complement strand
CCGAGCGCGCGCTCCTTCACGAAACAGCTGCCGGCCGTGTCCGATTTCTGACAGGAGGCGGATCTAGCGAGAGGAGGCAAGTGGTATCTGCCCTGGTGGCAGTTCTTCCCGAGGGATCCGGATAGCCCGAAAGTGACTACCCTACAGCGATACTTTCTCCTCCAGGTGCCGGGTTGGGCCGTTGCCGCCATAATGTTGGCTGGGGCCTGGGATTATGGATTCGTCCCGGCGTGGCTCGCCGGCGTGCTTCTTCTGGCCTGGGTCGTCAAGGACATCGCTCTTTACCCGGCGCTGCGCCCGGCTTACGTCGTCGAGTCGAAAACCGGCGCGGAGCAGCTGGTGGGCTGCCGCGCGCAGGTGAGCGACCGCCTGGCACCACAAGGCTACGTTCGCTTGCGCGGTGAGCTCTGGCGCGCCGAGTTGGACGGTGGTGTGGGGACAATCGAGTCGGGGGCACAGGTGGTCGTGGTAGGCGTCGACGGCTTGGTATTGCAGGTGCGAGCGGACGCGAACGATGGCGCCGTCGGCGAGCCCGACGCCTGACCGCAACGCGGGCGGCCGCTTCGAGCGGCGCTCGAACGCCGCTCGACTTTTCGGCCGGGCCTCCAGGAATCTGCCGGCGGTTCTCGGCGACCCGTCAGTCGCTGTTGCCGACCTCGCTGATCAGAGGGTCGCCTCGCCGGTAGCGCCCGAGGTTCTCGAAGAACATCTCTGCGGCGCGCTCACCGATGCCCGGGCACTCGCCGCTCGAATGCGGGGTTACTATCAAGCCGGGAGTATCCCAGAGCAGGCTGTCGGCCGGCAGCGGTTCTTCATCGAAAACGTCGAGTGCGGCGCCCGAGAGGTGCCCCGATTCCAACATCTCAGCCAAGGCGGCTTCATCGACCATTCCGCCGCGGGCAACGTTTACCAGGAAGGCGCCCCGTTTCATCCGCGCCAGCATCGGCCGGTCGAGTAGCCCACGGGTTTCGGCGGTGAGCGGCAGCGCGAGCAGTACGTAATCGGCCGTGGTTAGCAGCTCTGCGAGTCGTTCTAGCGGCCAGGTCTCGCACGGCTCATCGCCGCGTGGCTGCCTGCGCAGGCCGATCACGTGCATGTCGAAGGCGCGGCCCAGACGGGCCACCTCGAGCCCGATGGGGCCGAGGCCGATCACTGCGAGCGTCCGGCCGGCGAGCTCGGTCACGTCGTGCGGAGCCCACTGGTGTTGGCGCTGGGCATCGAGCCAGGCGTCCATGTTGCGCGAGTGATGGAGGATGTAGAGAAGAACGGTGTGCGCGATCGGTTGGGCCGCTGCCCCCGACGACGTGGTAAGGCGTACCCCCTTGTCGAGGAAGGCTTGGAATATCGGGTGGTCCACACCTGCACTGAAGCTGTGCAGCCAGCGTAGGCCGTCCACTTCGAGCAGAGCGTAGAAAAAATCCTTGCTACGGTCGGGGTAGATGTCCTGCGAGAAGAACGCGACCTCGATCGTAGTGGCATCGCCTTGCAGGCCCGATTTGCCGAGCACTACCCGCGGCGTCGCTTCCGCGATGGAATCGAGGCGTTCTCCCCAGCGCTCGGCAACATAGTCCGAAACAAAGATGGTCCCATGCATGCACCCCCTTAGCATGCAGAAAGACCTAGTGCAGACAGCGACCGGCGCGGCGTCGGCTCGGCGTCGGCCGTGTCGCCCGCGTCGTTCGACGTTAGGCGATGGAGCCTCTCCTGTGCGGGAGAGGCTGACTTCTTGGTTCTTTGCCGCGAGCAGAACGGCCGGTCCCGTCCGGATCGTCGTGTTTCCACCGGCGATCCGGACGGGCCGGAGCCCAGGTCAGGCTGCTGCGAAGAATTCCCGCTCTTCCTCGATCAGCGACTTGAACGAAGCACGCTCGAAGAGACCGTCCACGTACTTGGCAAGCTTCGGCCAGCGGCCGGCATCGATCTGCTCGCCTCCGTGGCTGAGGTTTACGAACGGGCTTCCGATGGCGATATCGGCAACGGTGAATCCACTGGCCAGGATCGTCGAGGCTCCTTCCGTCAACTGGCTCTCCAGGTAGTCGAAAAGCGGCGGCAGGTCTTCCTCGAGGGTCTTCTTGACGGCATCCTCGTCGGTAGGCTCGCCCTTGATCTTGGGATTGACCACGCGCTGGACGAACACCGCCGCGGCGGCATTGACCAAAGCCGTATCCCCGTACTCCTCGAGGAACAACGCCCGTGCGCACTCACGCGGATCGGCCGGGTAGAGCGGGGGCTCGGGATTGGTCTGCTCGAGGTAGTGAATGATCACCGAGGAATCGGGGACGATGAAGTCGTCCTCCTGGTAGGTGGGGATCTTGCCCAACGGGCTTATCTTCATGTACTCCTCGCTCTGGCCGAAAGGCATGACCGGCTCCATCTCGTAGTCGAGACCTTTCTCCGCCAGTGCTACGCGTACCTTTCTGACGAAGGGTGAGGCATTAACTCCGTAAATCTTTCTCATTGTTTCTTCTCCTGTCGTGGTTGTTGGTCAAATCCCGTCTTCAGTTCGAAGAGATCGGGAAGTTTTTCGAGCTTACTCACGTCTCCGTCAACGTCGATGAGGCCGGCCGCAGCCGCATCCGCCACGCTCAGCTCACCGCTCATGATGGCCATCGTCGTCTTTCCTTCGGCTGTGAGCGTCGCGTCTACCGAGCGCGGCGCCTTGCTCGTGCGAGTGCCGCGCTTACCGCCCCACACGAAGAACTCGAGCTGACGGTTGTCGTCCGCTACCTGCAACTTCACGGAGATCTCGGGCGAGGCCGAGCGGCGCGCAAAGCCCGCGATCGCCAGCTCGAGCCACGCCGGCTCGAAGTGGTCTCCCGGCTCCGAGAGATGAAAGAAACGGGCACCCCAACGTCCGAGTTCCATCATGGTGGGCTGCAAGGCCAGCCCGGTTTCGGTGAGCTCGTAGACAGTGGAGGCCGCCGGTGGCTCGAGTTCCCGTCTCGATACCACGCCGCGCTCCTCGAGATGGGCAAGGCGCTCGCTGAGGACGCTGGGACTCACGCCTCCCAGCCGCTTCTTGAGGTCGCTGAAGCGGCTCGGCCCGAGAAATAGCTCGCGCAGGATGAGCAGGGTCCAGCGCTCGCCGATCACCTCGGCGGCACGTGCCATCGCGCAAAGCTGTGGGTAGCGGAAATCGCGCATGGATGCTTAGTAACACCTGTGGTACGAATGTCAAATCGTAAAGTTCGAATTTCGAACCACTATGGATCCGGCGACGTATTTCCAGTGGTGCAATGGCTTCGGATGGAGCAATCGCCTTCGCTCCTCTGGACTTGAGCCCCGCCGGTCTAATAACTTGCACCTTCGACTGGTTAGCCCGGGCTACGGAAGAGGAGAGGTAAATGGAGTCCAACATTGCCGAGGTTCACGAGGCCATCAGCGCGACGATTCCCGACCGGGAGTGCATCGTCTACCACGACCGGCGCTTGAGCTATGCGGAGGTCACCGAGCGAAGCCGCCGGCTGGCCAACTACCTGGCCGGCCTCGGCCTTGGGCTGCACACCGAGCGAAGCGGGCTGTCCGGTTGGGAATCCGGCCAGGACCACGTCGCCCTCTACATGTACAACTGCAACGAGTACTTGGAGAGCATGCTCGGCTGCTTCAAGTCACGCGCCGTTCCCCTGAACGTCAACTATCGCTACGTCGAAGCCGAGCTCGTCCACCTGATGGAAGACTCGAAGTCGCGCGCGATCATCTACCACGCCGACCTTGCTCCGATGGTGGAGACCCTTCGTGCCAGCGTCCCTGCTCTCGAAGTCTTCATCCAGGTCGCCGACGACTCGGGCAATGCCCTGCTGCCGGGGGCCATCGATTACGAAGAGGCGATCGCAGGGGCCTCGCCCGCCAAGCCGGACCTGGAGTGGTTGCCCGACGATCTCTACGCCGTCTACACCGGCGGCACGACCGGCATGCCCAAGGGCGTGCTGTGGCGGCAGTCGGACATCTTCTTCGCCGCCCTCGGCGGCAGTATACCGGGAATGGGCGAGCACGAGTCCATGGAATCGGTCTTGGCGATGGCGCAGGCCGGAATGCGGGTACTGCCATCGGCGCCCTTCATGCATGCAGCGGCCCATTGGCTTGCGTTCACGGCTTTTGCGACGGGCGGAGCCGTGGTCATCCAGAACGATAACCACCGTTTCGATCCACACGACGTGTGGTCCACGGTGGAGCGAGAGAGGGTACAGACTATGCTGCTGATCGGGGACGCCTTCGGGCGCCCGCTCCTCGATCAATTGGAGAAAGAGGCCTACGACCTCAGCAGTCTCACCGTGCTCGTAACCGGTGGAGCTGCACTCAACGTGCGTTCCAAGGAGGCATTCATCGAGAGGCTTCCGGCCGTGGCCGTCTTCGACACCGTCGGCTCCTCGGAGACCGGACCGCAGGCGATAAACATGAGTACCAAGGCCACCGGCGCTTCCACCGGCACCTTCATGCCGCAGCCGGGCAACTGCGTGCTGAGCGAAGATCTCGCGCGCGTGCTCGAGCCCGGTAGTGAGGAGGTCGGCTGGTTCGCAAAGGCCGGGCGCGTTCCGCTAGGGTACCTCGGCGACGCGGCCAAGACCGAGAAGACCTTCCCGGTGGTAGGGGGAACGCGGTACTCGGTGCCGGGCGACCGCGCGCGGCATTTGGATAGCGGTATGATCGAGGTGCTGGGCCGCGACTCGGTTACGATCAACTCCGGCGGCGAGAAGATCTTCGCGGAAGAGGTCGAGGAGGCGCTCAAGTACCATGACTCCGTCTACGATACGGTCGTGGTGGGCCGGGCGAGTGAGCGATGGGGACAGGAGGTGGTTGCACTGGTGGCGTTGCGCGAAGGTACCACGCCCGACGAGGCAGCCTTGCTCGGGGAGTGCGCCAAGCACCTGGCCCGCTACAAGCTGCCCAAGGCTTTCCTCTTTCTGGACGAGATAGCGCGCAGCCCGAGCGGCAAGGCCGACTATCGCTGGGCCAGGGCCCAGGTGGAGAAAGGCTGAGCCGATGGGGTATCTCGACGGTCCGAGACCGCGCCTGTTCGCCCACCGGGGGGCGTCCGGTGATTTTCCGGAGAACACGATGGAGGCATTCCGCGCTGGGCTCGAGGCCGGCGCCGACCGTCTGGAACTCGACGTTCATGCCAGCGCAGACGGCACGGTCATGATCTTTCACGATGAGAGCTTGGACCGGACCACTGATGGCAGCGGCCTACTGAGCGAGCACACGCTGGCCGAGCTGAAGGCCCTCGATGCCGGCTACCGCTTCAAGGCGGACGACGGCACCTATCCGCATCGCGCAGCGGGCATACGCGTGGCATCACTTCCGTTGCGTTTTCGCCAGATGGCAAACAGGTTGCGGCCGTCGATTTTCAATATGTTGGTGGTGGTTGTGGAATGAAAGATGTTGCTTACTTTATAGGTAGCTGCT
>PIVZ01000355.1 GCA_003354045.1 bacterium | reverse complement strand
TTCCTCCGCTTACCGGTGGAATTATCGCCACCTCGTCATCGTCCGAGAGCCGGTGCTCGGAATTGACGTACTCCTGGTTGACGGCCACGCGCAGGCTACCGGCCCCGAGGGCAAATATGTCATGCCGGTCGGCAAGCCGTTTCATGAGATCGCCCACCGTACACTCGCGACAGCAGGTGAGTTCCTCGCTGCCGGTGCCGAGTTTCTCGCGCACGATGCCGAAGTAGCAAAGCCGGAGCTTCACGCGCCGGCCTTCTTCGTTCCGGTCTCTGCAAGCGCGACCAGGTGGCCGAGCTCGGGAATGATCAGCTTGGCCATGGCCAGGCGGCAGGCAGCCGTCGAGCCCGGCACCGAGAAGACCACTGTGGTCCCGATGAGCCCGGCCACCGCTCGCGATATCATCGCGGCGGCTCCGACCTCCTCGAAACTCAGCATGCGGAAGAGCTCGCCGAAGCCGTCGATGCGCTTGCCAAGCATCGAGGCGACGGCTTCGTAAGTGGTGTCACGCGGGGCTATGCCGGTGCCACCGTTGAGAATGACGGCCTCGACCTCATTCTGCACCGCCAGGCGGCTCAGCTCGGCTCGAACGCTCTCCGGGTCGTCGGGCAGGATCGCGTAGAAGACGACGGGATGTCCGGCGGCCTCGAGCTGGGAACGGATCTCGGCGCCCGAGTGGTCGGTCTCGCGTGTGCGCGTATCCGAAACGGTGACGATGGCGCAGCTCACCGACCGGCGGTCCTGCCCTCTGTGGCCGTGGAGACCCATCGGCAACTCTTTCCACATGCCACGCTCGGGGCCAAGCGAGCGGCCGTCGGCGCATCCGGGGCAGCCGCCCATTGCACCATCTTTACACCTGGTCCCCGGCCCGCATGACTGGCGCCAAAACGCGCTCGTCCAGCCCGCAAGCACCTTCCGCCGCAGCGCTTTATGCGAGGCATCGAACCGGCTATAGAGCGGCCGATGGCCTCGCTCTCAGGCACAAGCGACCTGCATGATGCAGCGGTCTCGAAGGCTCTTTACGTCGAGACCTACGGCTGCCAGATGAATCTGGCCGACAGCGAGGTCATCGTCGGTGCGCTCGCCAGCGAGGGCTATCGGTGCGTCGAGGAGCCCGAGCAGGCCGACGTCATCCTGCTCAATACCTGCTCGATCAGAGACCACGCCGAGCAGCGTGTGGCGCAAAGGGTGCGCCAGCTCATTGCCCTGCGCCGCGACAACCGCCGCGTGCGCATCGGGTTGGCCGGATGCGTGGCCCAGCACCGCCGCGAGAAGCTCCTGGAGACCATCCCCGGCCTCGACTTCGTCGTCGGCCCCGACGGCTATCGCCGTCTGGGGCAACTGCTGGCGGCCGACGAGCCGGTGGCTGACGTGCAACTCGACCGCCGCGAGACCTACGAGGACATAGCGCCCGCGCGCGGCGAGGGCGTGCGCGCGTGGCTCACGATCATGCGCGGCTGCAACCGCTTCTGCACCTTCTGCGTGGTCCCCTACGTACGTGGCCGCGAGCGCAGCATCGCGACCGATGTCCTCATTGCCGACCTCCGCCGCGTCGCCGAGCAGGGCTACAAGGAAGTGACCCTGCTCGGCCAGACGGTCAACGCCTACCGCAGCGGAGACGTGGATTTCGCCGGGCTGCTCAGGCTGTGCAACGAAGTGGAAGGCATCGAGCGCGTTCGCTACACGTCGCCGCATCCGGCCGACATGAACGAGCGAACGATCGCGGCGATGGGCGAGTGCGCGAAGGTCGCGCCCTACATCCACCTGCCCGTACAGAGCGGCTCGGATGCGGTGCTCGAGGCGATGGACCGCGGCCACACGGTCGCCGAGTACAGAGACCTGGTGGCGCGCCTGCGCGAAGCGGTTCCCGATTTGGCGCTCTCTACCGACGTCATCGTCGGCTATCCGGGCGAAACCGAGCGCGACTTCGAAGCGACCTCGGCACTGATGGAAGAGATGGCCTACGACCATGCCTTCCTCTTCAAGTACTCGCCGCGCGAGGGCACTCGCGCCTACGGCACCCCGGATACGGTAAGCGAAGAGGAGAAGGGCGCGCGCCTCGAGCGGCTAATCGCCGAGCAGGAGGAGAGGGCGCTCGGAATCAACCAGAGACTCGTCGGCACCGAGACCGAAGTGCTGGTCGAATCGACCGCCAAGCGTCAGCCAGACTGGCTGGCCGGCAAGAACCCTCAGTTCAAGACGGTGGTCTTCGAACCGTCAGGCGCGCGTCTCGGCGAGCTCGCTCGTGTGAGGATCGAGGCGGCAAGCTCACACACGCTGCGCGGCCGCGAAAAACAATAAGCCGCGCTTCTAAAGAGAGCGGCTTACCGTCATTCCCATTTCAGGTCCGGCTGGCCTGTGCCTCCCAATATCGCATCGGGGCTACTGCGTGCCGTCGGAGCCGTCGCGGACTCGCCCCGATGCGATATTGAGGAGGCACAGGCACTCTCGGCGGACGGAGCCTTCATTGTCGCTTGCCGGCAATCACGCTCGCGTACGCCATGTGGCCGAAGAAGCTTCCGGCCGCAATGCGTTCACGCGCCTCGCGTTTGCAGTCGTCAGCTTCACGCGCGCTGAGCTTGCCAGACGACAAGAGGAGCTCTGCGCCGCGGTCGACCACTGTCAAGAAGTAGCCCTCCCGAGTCTCGACATAGCCAAAACTACGCAGCCGCTCTACCCCAAGACCGTTAACTTGCACCAGCTGAGGAAGCCGGCGTGTCAGCCAGGGATTGTGCACTGTCGCAACAAGAGCAGCGACGCAGGTCTGGAGAGGATCGACATCGCTCGTCGCGACCGTCATCGTCATGACGTCATTGTCGAAGATCGCCAGCTGGCCGCCAGCCCGAAGCACCCGAGTAGCTTCGCTCACGCAACGCTCAGCGTCAGGCACATGACAGAGGAGCGTGTGCATGACGACGACGTCGAACCGTCCGTCCGGGAAGGCCAGCCGCCGGCCATCTCCCTCTGAAAAGGTAGTGTTTGCTCGCCCAGTATCGTGCTGTCTGGCCGCATCCAGGAGAACCGGTGAGGGATCCAGGCCGACCACGTCGGCAACATCGGGCCATCGCGAGAGCGCGCGCGTGACGGCGCCGGTGCCACAGCCGACCTCCAGCACCTGCGCACCTGGAGGGAAGCGAACGTCGCTCAGATACGATCGAAGCATTGCCTGTTGTTGCGGATCAGCAGCACGCAGCTCCAGTATGTCGCCCAGGTCCGCCTGGCTCCGTACGCTTGCTTCAGTGATCGTCGCCCACGGATCGCTCGAAGTCATACCGCCATCGCTTGGCATTCGTGCCGCAACGCCGACTACAGCAGGTGGCGCGCCAGGAAACCACCGAGCCGCTCGGCGAAGCCATCGGGATCCTCGAGGAATATCGCGTGGCCGCGCTCGGGAACGATCGCCAGCTCGCTGCCCTCGATTGCCCGCGAGAGAATCACCGAGCCGCCCACGCCGAGATGGTCTTGCTCGCCGACGACGATCAGGGCCGGCACCCGAACGGCCTCGAGCCGATCGGTAATCGGACAGCCGTAAAGGCTGCGTATGGCCTCGATCACCGCGGCGATCCCACGGCCGTCGGGGACCGAGCCGCTGCCCGGCTCCATGCCGATCGCTTTCATGACCGCTTCCCCGCCCTCGTCGAGGGCAAGCCTTACGCAGTCGCCATACCAGGAGTCGGCGCGGTCGTTACAGACACTCGAGGTGCCAACCAGCCCGAGCGCGCTCACACGGTCGGGACAGTCCAACGCGGCCTGCATCGCGATGACGCCGCCGGCGGAGTGGCCGACGACGGCCGCCTTGTCGATGTCGAGCGCGTCGAGAAGGCCGACGAGGTCGGCGGCAAGATCGGAGAGCGAGCACGGTGCTTCGCAGGCCTCGCTCGAACCGTGCGCGCGCAGGTCGTAGCGTAGCACCCGGAAGCGGGCGGCCAGCCGCTCGGCCTGCCCCTCCCACAAGGCCAGAGAACCGGCCAACCCGTGCACCATGACGACCACCGGCGCACCGTCCTTACCGCCCATCTCGTAGCCGATCTCGAGCTCACCTACACTAACACGCATGCTTCAATCCACCTTCAGCAGCCTCTCAAAAACAGGCTTCCGGCACCGGGATTCCGGGTTCTTCAACGGACTGCCAACTCGACCCCGATGTAATCACTCGCCTCCGCCGACCAGGCGAAGGCCTTTACGTCGCGAACCTCGCGCTCGTAGACAGAGATCACTATCTGCACGGCCTCCGGGTAGGAAGGCTCGCCCAGCGGGGTGGCCTGGGCGAGGTCCTCCTCGGAGAAGTAGGCGTCGTGGTCCGGGTGCGAGTGGTAGAAGGCGGCCAGCGTGTTGCCCGGTTCTTCGGCGTGCCTCAAGGCCGCGAACAGCTCGCCCGGATCGGGGTAGTAGGCGATACGAGCAGTGCGCGGGAAGAGCTTCGGGTCTTGCTCGTGCATCTCGTTTTGCACGTTGGTGAGCCGCCGCACCTCGAGCTCACCGTCTACCTTCGCCACAAGCACGCCGCAGCACTCATCGGGATAGGTCTCGACGGCGTGCCGCGCGAGCTCATCCCTTATAGCCTCACTGAGCTTCATCGTTTCGCCTCTTCGCGGCCATTGGCCCGCTCGGACCGCGCGCGCACGAGTGCGAGCAGCATCCGGTTGCACGCCACGTCCACACCGGCGGCCTCCCCGCGCCTGCACACCTCGCCGCAGATGGCATCGATCTCGGTCGGCTTGCCACGCTCGATGTCCTGAAGCATCGACGATCTGTGCTCCACAGTCGGCGGTATGAGCCGTTCATAGAACTGCCCTATGTAGTCTTCGGCGCTGCGCCAAGGGAGTGCGACGCCCTCGGCTCGCGCGACCGCGAAGGCCTCTTCCATCACGCGGTTCATCACCCGGCGGCGCAGCTCGTCCGCGACGAGCTCTCCGTAGGTGAGACCGAGCAGGGCTCCCATCGGGTTGAGCGCGGCATTGTAGAAGACCTTGCCCCACAGCGCCGCCATTATCGAATCGGTGGGCCGGCAGTTGATGCCGGCTTCGTCAAAAACCCGGGCCCAGTGCTCGGCCGAAGCATCCGCTCCACCGCGCACGTTACCGACGAGAACCGAATCCGCCTCCACGGTGACGCGCACCCGTCCGGGCCGCAGGATCTCGCCCCCGAAGATCACGCGCGCCGCCAGTGTCTGCTCCCGGCCGCAGACGGCGGCAATGCACTCGACGTTACCGAGTCCGTTCTGAAGCGAGATGACCCGGCCGCCGGCACGAACGCGGTTGCCGATCGCATCGAGCAGCGCGCCGGTTTGAAACGACTTGCAGGTAACCAGGACGGCGTCGTAATCATCGTCGAGCTCTGCGGCCGAGCTTGCCGCGCGCAGGCCACGGCTGCTGTGAGACCCCCATATGCCCTCGAGTTCTATGCCGCCGCCGATACCGTC
>PIVZ01000354.1 GCA_003354045.1 bacterium | reverse complement strand
ATGGCCGCCGCCCTTGCCGCCATGGTCTTCGTGATCCGGCCCTCCTGGACGGCCGAAGACGTCTGGGAGGCCATGAAGAGAACTGCTCTCGACCTGGGCGACCCTGGTCGGGACGACCTCCACGGAGACGGATTCCTCCAGGCCCAGGCAACCCTCGAATACGCCCGTGACCACATCTTTTCCGATGGATTCGAAGACGGTACCACCTCACGTTGGTCCACCACTTCCGGAGTCACACCATGAAAAGAGCCCCTTCAGCGCTATCCAGAATTGGCCATAGGCTGCTCGGCAAAACTGGGCCACGGTGCCGTCCGCAGCTTCGGCTGCCTGGTCGCGTTCCTCGTTGTGCTCGACCCACCGCCGCCGACATCGACACCCGAGGCGACGAGGACAGCCGCTCGACGGTGGGGCGTGCAGTTCCTGATCAGCACCGTCCACCACTACGCGCTGATCGATACGGCAATTCCGACGGGCCGGACTTCGACGATCTCGTCGAGAAGAGCCGCAAGCAGGGACCGGCCCCCCTTGCTTCCGCGGGCATTCTGCGTCATGGTTTCCGGTTTCGGGTATGGAGCTTCCCAAGAAGAGAAGATGCCCCTTCTGCACCAAGCGCTTCCGCCCTGACCCACGACAGGGCTCCCGCCAGCGCGTTTGCTCGGGAGAGGACTGCCAGAGGAAGCGTCGGGCCAAGACCCAGGCCAGTTGGCGCGCTCGCAATCCCGACTACCCAGCTTCTTCCCAGCTGAAGAAGCGCTCGGCTCAGGCCGACGCGGCCGAGGCCGGCCAGCGCGACCAGGCGACCGGCGAGCCGATTTGCCAGCCGGATCCGCTGCCCGTCCCGCAAGCCCTGGAAATGATCCCCTGGAGCCTCGCCCAGGAAGAAATCGGCGTGCGCGCCGCCGATTTTCTGGCCCTGGTCGCCACATGTCTGGCAAATCGACAAAAGACTCGTGAAGTGCCGAAAAGCCTTTGTTCATCGGCACTTACAGGCCAAGAACGGGCGCCTCCGTAAAAGACCCGTGAAGTGCCGAAAAGTCTTTGCCCATCGGCACTTACAGACCAAGTCGCGGCAAGGTCTGAAAAGACCCGATGCGCTGTGCGCTCAAACTACTGCCCATGGCCGGGGCGCCCGACGTGCCCCTGCCAGGAGACAGGAGGAGAGCGCAATGGACTTGGAATTTCACCAACTCGACCGCCGTTACGAGGCACTTCGCCAGCGTCGCCCGGAGGAAGAACGCCATCTGCTGGCCGAACTGGCCGAGCAGGGCCAGCAAACGCCGATCCTGGTGGTCGTCGCCGAGCACGGCGAGTCCGGACGCTATGTGGTCATCGACGGCTTCAAGCGTCTGAGGGCGCTGACCTGCCTCGCCACGGACATCGTCCAGGCCGCGGTTTTGGACCTGGAGCCCGCGGAAGCTCTGTGGGTGGACCGGGGCCAGCGACTCTCTCATGCGCTCACCCCGCTGGAGCAGGCCTGGTTGCTGAGCGAGCTGCGCCGGGAAAAGAATCTGAGCATGAAAGCTCTCGCCCAGCGCTTGGGCCTGAGCCCGAGCTGGGTCTCGCGCTGCCTGTCGCTTCTCAGTGATTTGCCCGAGCCGATCCAGGAGCAGGTGCGCCAAGGCCAGATCACGGCGCAGGTGGCGAAGCGGATCCTGGTGCCGGTCGCGCGCCAGGACCGTGAAGCCTGCTACGAGATGGCCGAGACCATCGTGCGCGAGGGTCTCTCTCGCGGTGAGATCGAAGAGCTGTATGCGGCCTGGCTCCAGGCAGCAGCCCCTGAGCGCAAATCCCTGCTTGCCGACCCTCGTGTTTACCTGCGCGCCCTCAAGCAGGCACAGCGTGACGCGCCCACCTCGCCGGCTGAGCAACTCCTAGGCGACGCGGAGCGACTGGGCGCCTTGACCCTGCGTGTGCAACGACAAATCAACCAAGTCGGCGAAAGCCTGAGCGAGCGCGAGCACGAAGAGCTGCGTCGCCGTCTGCGTCAGGCCGCCGAGAATCTCAACCACCTGATCAAGGAGGACACGAGTGCTGGATCAAGAGACCCGAACGACGATCTTGAAGCTCCACACGAAGAATCTCTCGTACCGCCGCATCAGCGAGCTGACGGGAGTGGACCGCAAGACGGTCAAGGCAGTGATCGAGTCCAAGGAACCAACGCCCCCCAGGATCCACCGCAAGGAGAAAGCCGAGCCCTATCGAGACAGGATTCTGGCTCTGTACACCAGTTGCAAAGGCAATCTGGTGCGGGTTCACGAGGAGCTACTGAAAATCAAAGGCGTGAATCTGTCTTACCAGACTCTGACCGCGTTTTGCCGCCGGCACGAAATCGGTCACAAGCCCAAGGTCCCAGCGGGTGAGTATCACTTCAAGCCAGGCGAGGAGATGCAACACGACACCTCGCCGCACACGGCCGTCATCGGCGGCAAGAAGCGTAAGATCCAGACCGCTTCGGCGGTGCTGTGCTACTCTCGGATGATCTTTTTCCAATGCTTCCCATGCTTCAAGCGTTTCGACTGCAAAGTCTTCCTGTTCCTTGCCTTGGAGTATTTCGGAGGCGCGGCCACGAAGATCATGGTCGACAACACGAATGTGGTGGTGCTTTACGGCACAGGTCGGGACATGATTCCAGTGCCGGAAATGGAGGCTTTCGGCGATCGCTACGGCACCTACTTCGTGGCCCACGCGGTAGGTGACGCCAATCGTTCTGGACGTGTTGAACGCCCCTTTCACTACATTGAGAACAATTTCTTTGCCGGACGCACCTTCACCGATTGGGATGACCTCAACGAGCAGGCTCGCCGCTGGTGCGACGAGAAGAACCGCAGTTTCAAACGTCACCTCAAAGCCAAACCGATCGAGCTGTTCGCCATGGAGAAAGCCCATCTGATCCCTTTGCCCGAGTGGGTGCCCGAGCCTGAGAGGCTCCACCACCGTATCGTCGACGTGGGGGGGTACGTCTGCGTCCACACCAACCGCTACTCAGTACCTTCCGATTGGATTTCCCGGCAGGTCCAGGTCCGTGAGACCCGGCACGAAATCATCATCGCCCTCGGCAATCATCAAAGTGTGACCCATCAGCGCGTCCTCGAGCCGCTCGGCCAGCGCTCGACCCTCGCCGGACACCATCCGGACAGACGCCGTCAAGGTGGCAAGAAGGCCCCGCCGCCCGAGCTGGAGACGTTGATCAAGCTTGTGCCTGAATTGGAAAGCTACATCGCCGATCTGCGGAAACGGCGTAAGAAGATCTTCCTCACACCTGTGCTCCGGCACCTCCTGCGGATGGTGCGTGAGTACCCTCGACTGGAGGTCATGGACGCCGTACGCGAGGCGCATCACTACGGCCTGTACGACCTTGACCGCCTCGAAGTCATGATTTTGCGCAAAATCGGGCAAGGCTTGTTCTTTCCTTCAAACCCTGAAGACACGCACGGAGAAGACAATGACTGAAGAACTCGAGCAATACCTCACAAGCCTTCACTTGAGGAAAGTCCTCGAAATCGGCGACGAGCAGATCGCCCTTGCCAACAGCGAACAAATCACCTACGAAGAGCTTCTCATCCGGCTCCTGCGCCCACAGTGCCATGCCAAGCAGGTCCAGGCGCTCGAATGGCGGATCAAAAACGCCCGACTGCCTGAACGCTGGACGTTGGAGAGCTTTCCCTTTGACAAACAGCCGGGGGCGAATCAGCGTCAAATCAAGACCTTTGCCGAGCTGGACTTTATCGGCCGGGCAGAGAATCTCGTCTTCGTAGGACCTACCGGTGTCGGCAAGACCGGGCTGGCCAGTGCCCTCCTGCTCAAGGCTCTCCAAAATGGCTACCGCGGTCTCTTCGTCAAAGCTCAGGATCTCTTTGACGAGATGTACTCTTCACTTGCAGACCGATCCTCGCTCAAGCTGCTCAAGAGGCTGGCCAAGATCGACGTCCTACTCATCGACGAGATGGGGTATCTCAATCTGCGTGCGGAACAATCCAACATCTTCTTCAAGCTCATGGAAGAGCGCTACAACCGCAAGCCAACCATCCTCACCACCAATCTCGAATACGACGAATGGTACGAGTTTCTCGGCAATCGACCGATGGTCGACGCGCTACTCTCACGGCTGCGTCACCGATGCCACACCGTCCACGTCAAGGGGCCGTCCCTGCGTCAGCCCCAGGGGTGAGGTGCTCGCCTGGCCTCGCCCGGGCCCGTCGGTTTACCGGGTTTGCCGGAGCCCCACGCGCCCCCCCTCCGGGGGGAGGCCGGGGGGGAGAGAAGCTCTTATGAACGCGAAACAACACACCCAGAGGATGTTGCTTTGGCTCGAAGAGGCCGGCATCGAGAGATTCGATCTCGCGCTACGCCACAGCGATACAACCATGATCTGGCATCGGTCGAAAAACCTCGGCCAGCTCCCACTGTCCTGGGCGCGTGCCCAGAATGCGCGCCAGGCAGAGGTCTACGTGCGGCCCGCTCGCAACGAGTCGTGGCCCTTGCTCTTCCTTGACGATGTCGCGCCTTCCCTCGCTGTCGCCGTCGTGCGCAAGTACACCGCCCTCGCCGTGGCTACCTCACCTCATGGTGGCTGCCACCTGTGGCTCGCCTGCCGTCACAGTCTCACCGAGTCGCAGAGAGCTCAGGCCCAACGCTGGCTCGCCCAAAAGAGCGGAGCGGATCGGGCTTCGACCTCGGGCGAGCACCTCGGCCGGTTAGCCGGCTTTAAGAACTGGAAGCGCTCGGGCGTGTGGGTCAACACGCTCGCATCCTCGGTGACCCGGCCGTGGGATCCGACGTCGGCCCTCCGCGAATCCGTCCTCATGGCAACTCGGTCTCGACACCAGCCCTTCAAAACACCGCATCACGGGACCGACACGAGCCCATCGGGGCAGGATTGGGCCTGGACATGTAGCCTCCTCGAATCCGGGCACGATTCCGGCTCAGTCTATCACCGCTTGGTCGCACGCGCTCGTCCCAGGCGAGGATCCGACGCCGAACGCTACGCACGACGAACTGTCGACCGAGCCGTCCGCCACATCCGGCGTCGTCGGCAGAAGTAGTTGACGTCAACAGCCGCCGGGACCCATGCCCAGCGGCTATCAGCCGGCAGAATCGTCGATCTGCGGGCCGGACGATCTCAGCGACTTCGACCTGGCCAAGGTCCACCCTTGAGCAGGTTCGCCCGTTCCTGTCGCCTTTCCCCCGTCGTCATCATGAAGAGGCTGCACGGGTGGTTGGTGCCGTGCTGGGAACCAACGCGTGCCCACCATCCCGTTAGCTGGGCCAGGGGTGGCCCGATTTTCGTGAGCACAGGTGGTCCACTTCTGCCTAGCGGCGAAGTGAGGGTCGGTTGGCGGAACGATTCATTACATAGAGCACCTCCTGAGAGTTGGCCAGACTCACCACCAGTGGGCCGTAGCCATACCTGCCGTCGTGGC
>PIVZ01000353.1 GCA_003354045.1 bacterium | reverse complement strand
GGCCGACAGACGCCTAGGGGCCCGCCCCAAGCAAGCGGAGATCCATATTGCGCACACAGATCATCATCAACTCAAACCCCACGGAGGTGCGCGTCGCCCTGCTCGAGAACGGAGTCCTGGCCGAGATCCATATCCAGCGAAGCAGCGAAGAGGCGGCCGCGGGGAACATCTACAAGGGCAAGGTGCTGCGCGTCCTTCCGGGCATGCAGGCGGCGTTCGTCGATCTCGGCCTGGAGAAGGCGGCGTTCCTCCATTCTTCAGACATCGTTACCGACGACGAGAAGGAACTCACCCAAGAGGTCGCCTCCGACGATGGCCCACAGAACCAACGCGAGCAGGTTCCGATTGAGAACAAGCTCCGCCGCAACGACGAGATCATCGTCCAGATCGCCAAGGAGCCCATCGGCACCAAAGGGGCGCGGATAACCTCACACGTGTCGCTGCCGGGCAAGTACCTCGTCTACATGCCGCTCGGCAGCCTGACGGGCGTCTCGAAGCGAATTTCGGACGATCGCGAGAGGCGAAGGCTGCGCGACATCGTGAACTCCGCCAAGCCTGCACAAGGAGGGATCATAGCGCGAACCGCCTGTCTCGGACTTCCCAAGAAGGACATAGTCGAAGACATCCGCTCGATGGTCGGCACCTGGAAACAAGTTCAAGAGAAGGCCGCGGACAGCCGGCCGCCGCTGCTGCTGCACGCGGACCTCGACCTGATACTCCGTTGCGTGCGCGACATGCTGTCTCCGGATGTCGATCAGATAGTCATAGACTCCCAGCGCGATTTCGAGACGACCAGGAGCTACGTCCGCGACTTCATGCCCGCACTTGCTGACAGAGTGGAGTTCCACGAGGTCGTCGAGCCCATCTTCGACTCTTTCGGGGTCGAGGACCAAATCGCACGGGCCACGGACGCGAAGGTGTGGCTCAAGTCCGGAGGATACCTCGTCATCGACCAAGGCGAGGCCCTGACCATGATCGACGTCAACACAGGACGCTACGTCGGCAAGCGGAGCCAGGAAGAGACGGTACTGAAAACCAACCTCGAAGCTGCCGAAGAAATCGTATGCCAGCTCAGACTGCGCAACATCGGCGGCATCATCATTCTCGACTTGATCGACATGGACGATCCGGCGCACCGGCGGCAGGTCACCGAAACCCTCGAGACGGCTCTGGAGAAGGACAAGGCCCGCACCAGCATATTGAGAATCTCCGAGCTCGGCCTCATTCAGATGACGCGCAAGCGGACGCGCGAGAACTTGGAGCGCCTGCTTTCGAGCCCTTGCCCGTATTGTGATGGCCGCGGGCGCGTCAAGTCCGTGCCGACGGTCGCTTCCGAGATTCTCAGGGCCATACGACGAGAGGCGGCCCGCGCGAAGAGGGAATCTTCGCGCGTCACGGTACGCGCTAACCGCGACGTGATCTCTTACCTCTTCAACGACGAAGAGGACACCATCCGAACCCTGCAAGACAGGGTGGGACACGGCGTCACGCTGCGCGTGGCGGAGAGCTACCACCAGGAACAGTACGACGTCGTAGCAGGCTGATGCCCCATCTCGGAACCGCATTTCGTCGCCCGGCGATCACCGTCGTGAGCGCCCTTCTCGTGCTGGCCGGCGCCGGCACGGCTTCAGCCGGCACCATCGGCTTCAAGATCGACACCACGGTGACCACCGGCCCCGGAGTGCGGGTGGCCCTTCGCATAACCCACGCCGGCGACGAATCGGCCCGCGACGTCACCCCCAAAGTGATGCTGCTCGGCAGAGAAGTCGGCGGCGAGAAGATCGAGATTCTTGCCCCGGGACGGAGCCACGAGTGGGAGATCTTGCTGCAAGAGGACAACCTGAACGCCGGAGCCTACGTGTTGCTGACACGGGTCTCCTACGCGGACGCCAACGCCTACCCGTTCGAGGTGGTAACGACCAGTCCCTTCCAGGTAAGCGCTACTCCTCGTGCACCCGTCCGTGGAAGACTTCGCATACCGCCGATCAGCGGCAACGACACTGTGGATGCCCACCTGTCGCTGACGATCCCGCAAGGAAGAGGCGACAGCTTCGACGTCGAATTCGTCTTTCCCTCCGGACTTCGCGCGAGCGAGCGCAACATGTCCGTCGAGGTGAGCGACAAGCAGACGGTCGAGATTCCACTAAAACTGACCAACGAGGCCCTCCTGCAAGGGACTTCCGTAGATGCGTTCGCCCTGGTTACGGGCAGGGGTGAGGCGTTTCCGCAAACCGATTTGGTCAGAGGCATGGTGAGAATTGGCAAGAAGGCCGACCCGCTCACGACTGACCTCCTGATACGAACCGCAGTGGTGCTTGCCGCCCTACTCGTCGTGCTGGAGCTCGTATCCCGCTGGAGAACCACCAAGTGACCCCGAAGAGATGGCTGCTGCTGGCCGAAGCGGCTCTCGTATGCTGCGCCTCGGCCTACCTACTCTACATCTACCCGTGGCCGGAACTCCTGCGCGCCACTGTGACGGCCGGGGGCGACACGGCCTCCCATTACTACCCGGCTGTGCTAATGCGCGACGAATTGCTGCCCAGGGGCCAGCTCACCGGCTGGACGATGGGGAATTACGCGGGCTTCCCCATTTTCCATTTCTACTCGACCCTGCCCTTCGCCGTCATCGCATTGCTCGGCTACGTGTTCCCGATGCAGGTGGTCTTCAAGCTCGTCTCGCTGCTCGGCCCGACGACTCTGCCACTGGCCGCCGGCTACCTCTTCCGTTCTCTCGGCTACGGACGGAGCGCTTCGGTAATCGCCGCCGGCTCCGTACTGCCCTTCCTCTTCCAGCAGGGCAACTCGATGTGGGGCGGCAACATCCCGAGCGTGCTGGCCGGTGAGTTCTGC
Organism: bacterium; assembly: GCA_003354045.1. Classification (GTDB taxonomy): domain Bacteria; phylum Desulfobacterota; class Binatia; order UBA1149; family CAITLU01; genus PIVZ01. The sequence goes on along the minus strand of PIVZ01000353.1, from coordinate 2,571 downwards.
CATTCGATCGGCCTCTCTCTGTCCTTCCTTTTTCTCGGACTTCTGCACCGCACGGCAAACGGCAAGGGATCCTGGACGGGATGCGGCTTCCTGCTGGCGGCAATCGGGCTCAGTCACGCGTTCGCCTTCATCGGTGCGCTGTGGTTCTCGCTCTTCTATCTGTGGCCGCGGCGCGAGGTGACCAAATACGCTCGCATGCTGGTGCCGGTCTACCTGCTGGCGTTCTTGTTGCTCTGTTTCTGGGGCCTCCCGCTGGTGCCAAGGGTACAGTTCACGACCGAGTGGAGCGTGATCTGGCGCATCAAGCAGTGGCAGGAGGTCATCCCCGAGCTTCTGTGGCCCGCCGGGATCCTGGCCATTGCCAACACCGCCCTGATGGCGGTGCGCATCAAGCGCTTCTCAGTGGAAACGCATGGCCTCATGTTGTTCGTCCTCTTCGGCGCAGGAGTGCTCTACCTGCTGGCCCCCGGCGTCGGCTTCCCCGACATCCGCTTCATCCCGCTGGGGCAGATCATGCTCGGATTCTTGGCCGCCGACCTGCTCGCTTGGGCGGGCTCCCGGCTGCGATTCCAGCTCCTCTACGGCGCCGTCGTTCTGGCGGCCACCTTGGCCTGGAGTCACCAGCACATCGGCTACCTTCCCTCTTGGCTGAAATGGAACTACTCCGGCTACGAGGCCAAGGTCACCTGGAGTCTCTTCAAGGAGATCAACGACCACGTGCGTGGCGACATCAACTCACCGCGCATGATCTTCGAGCACTCGCAGATGCATAACCGCTTCGGCAGCTCGCGGGCGTTCGAGAACCTCCCCTTCTTCGCCGGTCGCTCGACGCTCGAGGGCGTGTTTCACCAGGTATCGCCCAACTCGCCGTTCGTCTTCTACATCCAATCGGAGGCCTCCGAGCGAACTTCCGGCCCCTTCCCTCAATACACATACATGCGGCTCAACCTCGACGATGCCCTGCCCCACTTGCGGCTCTATAACGTCGGCACCGTGGTGGCCTCCACCCAGAAGGGCCGCGAGGCCTACCACCAGCACCCGGACTTCGAGCGCACCTTCTTCAAAGGGAGCTACGCCGTGTACGAGGTCAACGGTGGCAATACCGGCTACGTCGTGGCCGCCGCCAACGAGCCGGTCTTGTACACGGGCCCGGACTACAAGACTGCTTTCTACCGCTGGTTCAAACACCATGACCTGCTCGACATCCCCTTGGTGCCGGAAAGCATCATAGGCGAGGGCGCCGGCCGTAAATTCGCACTGCGAACGGACTCTGTCACGCGCCTCGAACGCAAGCCCTACGAGGGCGAATGCGAGGTTTCCACCCGCCTCGAACATCAACGGATCACCTTCGACACGACCTGTCCGGGGCGGCCACACATAGTCAAGGTCTCTTACTTTCCGCGCTGGCAGGCGGCGGACGGCTCACCTGTGCACCTGGTCTCACCGGGATTCATGCTCGTCTATCCGCAGGGCTCCCACTTCGAGCTCTCCTATGAACGCACCCCTCTCGACTGGATAGCACTCTCGCTGACCTGGCTGGGCTTGCTGTGGGCGGCCGCCTGCATCGCGAGCAAGAAGGTGTCGTCGGCCAGCGTAGAGACGCTAGTCGCGCTGACCGGGCCGGTATTCGCAATAATGGAACGGCGGCGCTTGATACTCTCTGTAGCCCTGTTCGCGGCACTCGCCCTGGCCGGGGCTGCGATGCGCGTGGCGCTCACGCGGCCCGATACTCTCTACGCACAGGGGCAAGAGGCCTACAAGGCGCGCGAGTTCGAGCACGCCGTAAGGCTGTTAGAAGACTGGACCGCGACCGACCGGGAGACTTTCAAACAAGCCACCGCGATCTATCAGCTTGGCGTGAGCCACAGCGAGTTAGGCAACCACGCGGCCTCCGTGCAGGTGCACGAGCGGTTGCGCTTCGAGTTCCCGAACATCAACTACGGTGCGGGTACGCTCTACCACCTGGCCAAGAACTACGCGGCGCTCGACATGACAGATAAAGCGCGCGCGGCGGCGGTCGAACTGGAAAAGAATTTCGCCGACAACCATTGGGTCAAGCGCCTGCGCCGTGAGCAACCCGACCTCCTTCCGCCTCTCCCCGAGCAAGACCAGCCGGCGGTGCAGCCGAGTGCAGCTCGACCACAGCCCGGGCAGCTCAGGGGAAGGCAGATGCAAGCAAGGCGGGCGCAAGCACAGGCGGCTCAGGCAAAAGCGGCAGAGACGGACCAGAAGGAGCCGTCGCAAGAAGAGTCAGAGTCGGCCCGGCCTGAGCAATCCAAGCCCTGAGGGGACCCGGTGGGGGCTGCTACAGCGCCCCCACCGCTTTCAGTGAACCGGTGTTCAGGGGACGTAGCGCTCCCGCGGGCGCGGGAGCATGCGCACCGGTGGCCACCCGGCCCAGCGGCACGAAACGAGAACGAATGACCGAGGGAACATTGCCCTCGAGCCCGAAGCGGTCGCGGCTGCCGATCAGGTGCAGGATGGTCGGCACCAAGTCCAGCGTCTCTGCGGGGCTCCCTCGGCTGACGCCGCGACGGTCGGATACGAGGTAGAAGCCGGCCGCAGGAGCCT
>PIVZ01000943.1 GCA_003354045.1 bacterium | reverse complement strand
CAACCTCGAGTTGGCCCGATATGCCCTCCCCGTCGTTGACCTCCTGCAGGACCAGAAGAGCTGGCCTGAATCGCAGAAGCCAATCCAACGACGCGATCTTCCGCGTAAGCTTCGGCGTCACCTTGCTGCCGAAGTGGTTGATATTCCACGTAATCACGTCAAACGGGATGAACGCTCGTTCATCTCTGGATACGGGCGCGGCCTTCCTCCGGCGTTTCAACGCGGATGGGGCTCCCGGACCGGCGCAACTGCTGACGCCCGAATCCTCCCTCAGACTCTCATCTTGCAGCGCTCGTGAATGGGAAGCGGCCGGACGATCCTCGACCGCCGGTCTTGGCCGGAATTCCGCGCGGACCGGCGCGTGATCCGAAATTGCGCGGTACTTGGCGCTCCAACCGTAGAGGTCACTCGGTTCGCCGCCACCGTTGTGAACGACCTCGGCCGCCCCCTCGAACTCCTCGCTCACGACGAAGTAGTCTGCGATCATGCCCTCACCGCTTCCCGGGAGGTTCGTCTTTACCGCGGGACCGACGAAGCTGAGCTTCTTCGATTTCAAATGCTCAGACCATTCGGCTCCGCCCGCGGCCTCCAACCTCATCTCGCGGGACTCGGGAATATACCAGTCGCCGGCGAACAGTAACGGGACCTTCGGGCGGTATGCCCTGTACTGGGCGATCTCGACGGCGTTCGGGTTCACGCCGCCCGAGGGAGAAGTATGCACCACGACCAGGTGGAATGTGTACCCTGCCGCTTCGCCGTCGGACTCACCGCGCGGCCGCTTCGAGGCACTACTCGGTGCCGCGACCTTGGCCTTCCCTTCACCACTCGACTCGTCGAAGGGCGCCCCGCAGCGCGGACAGGACGCCATCCGTGCACTCGCGAGCCGACGACAATTCGGGCACCTCACAGCTCAGCCGCCCTTCGCCAGTCGCTGTCCTCCGTGCCGGCCAGCACGTGCTCCACCGTCGTCAGTCCACCCGCCTCCGGCTCCCGCAACAGGCGCCGTATCGTGGGCTGTTCATCGAACCGGGGCGACACCGTCACTTGCATCGCGATGAACCATGCAAGATCGAACTCGCGCGACAGCCCGTGGCTCTCGGCGCGGGTGATGCCGTCCGCAATGACTCTGTCGAGTGCGGCAGAATCAAAGTGAGCCGTCTGAGACGGATAGTTGGTCTCGATATGCGTGCGGATTCGCCGCTGTGATTGAGGCCTCATTCCGGCTCGCATCGCCGCGATCTGGGCTGCGCGGAGTCTCATTGCGCTTCGTCTCCTCTGGCCGAAGGCAGGAACGGTGTCAGTCGGGAAAGCTGCCAGGGACAATCGTCGGACCTCGCT
>PIVZ01000352.1 GCA_003354045.1 bacterium | reverse complement strand
CTCCAGGCAGATACCGCGCTTGGGGGCGGGCGGCGCGGCGGTCTGCATATATCACCGCGGCGAGAAGGTAGTAGACGTCTGGGGCGGCACCAAAGACGAGGCCGGAACTCCGTGGGAATCCAACACGGTCTCGCTGTCGTACTCCACGACCAAGGGCGTTGCCTCCACGCTCCTCCACATCCTGGCCGACCGCGGTCTCATAGACTACGATGAGCCGGTCGCCAAGTACTGGCCCGAGTTCGCGCAGGCCGGCAAGGAAAACATCACCGTTCGTCAGATCATGTGCCACGAGTCCGGCCTCTACGACATCCGCGGCATGATCGATCACGCGCGCAGGATGCTCGACTGGGTCTACATGACGGAGGTGCTGGCCGAGGCTGCTCCCGTTCACGAGCCCGGAGTGGAGCACGGCTATCACGGCCTCACCTACGGATGGCTGGTCGGTGAGCTCATTCAGCGGGTCTCGGGGCGCCCTTTCAACGAGGTCCTGCGCACCGAGATCGCCGAGCCCCTCGAGCTCGACGGTCTCTACATAGGACTGCCGCGCGAAGAGATGGACAGGCGTGCTTCCTTGGTAATCTCCGAGAAGCTCAACCGACGGGTTTCCTCACCGCGCTTCCGCAGAATGGTCCGCCGGCTGAACGCCGGCCTCAAGCTCGCCCACATTCCCTTCGATCTTGCCGACATGGCGGGCGGCCTCATGCCGCACGGCATGGAGGAGCTCGACTTCAACGACGAGGAGTTCGTGTCCGCTTCGATCCCCGCGGCCAACGGCATGTTCACGGCACGATCGCTTGCCAAGATGTATGCACTGCTGGCCAACGGCGGAGAGCTCGACGGCGTCCGGCTGCTCTCACAAGAGACGATAAGACGCGCCACCGAAGTGCAAAACACCGGTATCGGAAAGGTCGTCCCGGTGCCCATGCACTGGCGCCTCGGCTACCACCGCGCCTTCACTCCGCGCGGCGGCGTGCCGGGCTCGTTCGGCCATTTCGGCTTCGGGGGATCGGGCGCCTGGGCCGACCCGGTGCGCAACATGTCGGTGGCCATGGTACTCAACAGCGGCGTGGGCACCCCGTTCGGCGACCTGCGTATCGTGCAGATAAGCGGCGCGGCCTGCCAGGTGGCCGATCGACGCTGACGACGATGGCCACGTGCCGGGGCCGGCTCACATGGATCACCCGCGCTACCGCCAATGCACAATCTCTTGATCCCAGCCTTGCTGGTGGTCGTACTGCCAGCGCTCTACTTCGCCGTGCGGCTGCGTCTGCTCGAGCGTCGCGCATTCCTGTGGGCGGCGACGGCGGCCGCCGCGCTTGTGCTGGCCTGTAACCTCCCCTACGCCGGCATCGACCAGGTCTACATCAAACGCATCAGCCTCGTCCTGGCCACCGCGACGGCCCTGCTCATGCTCGCCCGCCACCTGCGGGCGGGGCCGGTCATGGAGGGCGCCAACTACACGACGGCGCTGGTCTTGCTGGCATCGCTGGCCCTGGTCAATTACCTGAACTTCTTTTCCTTTCACGGGCAGCGGACCTTCATCCACGCCCACGACGCCGCCCACTACTATCTCGGCTCGAAGTACTTCGAGGAACTCGAGTATGCAGGTCTCTACACGGCCATGGTGCGGGCCGAGGCCGAGGCCGGTAACGACCGTTTGCAGGCGCTGGAGGTTCGCGACCTCGCAACCAACGACCTCGTCCACGTCCGCGAGTTGCTGGCAAAGAGCGAGCCGATAAAAGCCTCTTTCACGCCGGAACGGTGGTACGACTTCAAGAAGGACAGCGCCTTTTTCCGCCAGGCCTTGGGCCCGCATTACGGTAAGTTCCTGCGCGACCATGGATTCAATCCGACGCCGGTGTGGGCGCTGATCGGCGGCGCGCTGGCCAACCTGGTGCCCGCCGGCAGCCATGCGGGCATCCTCCTTCTGTGCCTGCTCGATCCCGTATTGCTGATTGCGGCCTTCGCGATACTATGGCGCACTTTCGGCCGCGACGCCGCATTGCTGTGCCTGACTCTGTTCTGCACGATCTACGGTGCCACCTTCGGCTGGACCGGCGGTGCGTTCCTCCGCTACCCGTGGTTTTGCGCGCTCGTTGCAGCCATCTGCTGTCTGCAACGCGACAAGCCGGCAACCGCGGGCGCGCTCATCGCCTTCTCGTCGATGCTGCGCATTTTCCCCGCCGCCTTTGCCGCCGGTATTGCCTTCCAGGCTCTCGGCCACTGGCACCGCACGCGTCAACTGCCGGCCTTCCATCGACGCTTTCTCGTCGCATTCGGCGCCGCGGCAATGGCGGCGTTCCTGTCCACCTCTCTGTTGCCCGAGGGAATCACCCACTGGAGCTCCTTCCAGAACAACATAAGAGCGCATCACGCCAACGTTGCACCTAACCTCGTCGGGCTCACACAGATCCTCGCCCAGCGTGAGGGGCCGGAGCTGGTAACACACCAGGAGTTCCAGGAGATCAAGGAGCGTCGCAGTGGGATTCACACAGCCCAGTTGGCTACGATCCTTCCGCTCGCCCTGATACTGCTGGCAGCACTGAGCCAGCGGCAGCGAGCAACCGAGGCCGCGGTCGCCGGTATCATCCTGCTGCCTGTGGCCCTCAACCTGGCCGCCTACTACTACGCCGTGCTCACGCTGCTGTTGGTAGTGAACCTCGAGCGGCCGGGTCGCATAGCTCTTATCTTCGCCGTAGAAGCGGCTACCTATGCGTTGCTGCTGTTCGAGGACGCCGAAGGACCGGTCCACGTCTACCGCAGCGCGCTGGTCCTCTATCTTCTCGGCGCTCTCTATCTTGACCCGATCCGTGGGCTGCTCGGCAGGACCGAAGCCGCCGGCCAGCCACCCGTTCGTTAGCCCGGATTGTTCAGGGCTCCGCGTCACGAGGCAGCCAAGCGTGCGCCAGCTCGGGTCGTGCCGGCACCTCGCGAATCGCAATAATGCCGGGCAAAATCGAGGGCCTCGACCAATGAGCTTGCACCCTCCGCCCCATGGGGCGTAAAGATGAGAGGGTGGTAGTGGGGCGCAATCGGAGAATGCATGAGCGAGAGATCCTTCGAGATCCTGTTGGTGGAGGACAACCCGGCCGACGTGGAGTTGACCAGGATAGCCTTGCGGCGTTGTGACGTAGGCCGTGACACCAATTTGCGGGTGGTCGAGTGCGGGGAAGACGCGCTCGCCTTGGTGCGAAGAGAAGGAGAGTACGCGGAGGCGGCGAGACCGGATCTGATCCTCCTGGACATCCAGCTTCCCGGAAAGGACGGCGTGCAGGTGCTCAGGGAAATCAAGGAAGACGACGAGCTGCGGCTCATTCCGGTGATAGTCATGAGCTCGTCCGATTTCGAGGACGACGTGCGCAGGTGCTACGAGTACCGCGCCAACTCTTACATCCGCAAGGCGGCGGACATGCCGGGGCTCGAGAAGATCATGACGTCGGTGGTGGGCTTTTGGCTTGCCAGCCTCACCCCACCGCCAAGCTAGGCGAACGGTTACATTGCCGGTGGCTTCGCACGCGGCGAACTGAGCAAAGGCCGAGATGCCTCAGTTCGAACTGCCTTGTCGGGGCAGAGTGAAATAGAACGTCGCGCCCTCGCCCGGTTGGCCGTGTGCCCAAACGGACCCGTTATGGCGTTGGACGATGCGCTGAACCGTGGCGAGCCCAATTCCGGTGCCATCGAACTCTTCGGTCCCGTGCAGCCGCTCGAACGCTCCGAAGAGCTTGTGAACGTACTGCATCTCGAATCCCACACCGTTGTCTCGTACGAAGTAGGCCACTCGGCCGTTGTGCTCGGTGGTGCCGACCTCTACCTTCCCCCGCGGCTCGTGCTCGGTGAATTTCCAGGCGTTATCCAGAAGGTTCTCCATCGCCAGGCGCACTAGCGGCTCGTCGGCGCGCACTTCCATGGACTTCTCGATGACGAACTCCACGTCGCGCTCCGTGCGCGATTCGCTCAGCCGAGCGGCCATCCCCGCGGCCATCATGCTCAGGTCCACGTCCGTGCGGCGCATATCGACACCCATCACGTGGGCGAGCCGCAGCAGGTCGTCGATGAGTATGCCGAGCCGTTGCGCCGATTCCCGGATGCGTTGCAGGTAGTCCCTGGCCTGCGTGTCGAGCCGGTCGCCGTAGTCGTCTAACAGAGCTGCGCTCAAGCCGTCCATGCCACGCAGTGGGGCTCGCAGATCGTGCGATACCGAGTAGCTGAAGGCTTCGAGCTCTTCGTTGGCCACCTCCAACTCGGCCGTGCGTTCTGCAACTCGCCGCTCGAGGTTCTCGTTCAAGATGCGACTCTCCGCCTGCGCGCGTATCCGCCCGAGCTCTTCTCGACCGGCCCGTAAACGGGTGAGCTGCAAGACGTGGGCCGTGTATACGGAGGCCACGAAGAGAACCAGAAGAGGTATCAGGGTCGGAAAACCGAGCGACGTGAAGACGGTGCCGGTCACCAAGTAGGCGTTCCACGCCACTGCCGCCATGGCCGCGGCGGCGACCACGAGCTGCCCCGAGACACCCCAGGGCACCAGCGCCGCAGTTACCGTGGCAACGCCGAGAAGGAAGAACTCCGCGCTGTACATGCGCTCGGACACGGCCCCTCCCCAGGCGATTACCGCGCAGGTGGCGACGACGTCGCAAATCGTTATGACCTTCGCATACTCGACCAGCCGCGGGCGGTTGATCGCCACCCAGACCACCGCTTGGAGGACAGCCAACGCGAGGAAGGGCAGGTACCAGGCAGGCCCCGTGTGCGGCTCGAACCAGAACTTGGCGGCAGAGAAAGCGCCGATACCGCAGAGAATTATGACGGCCCCGGCCGAGGCGCGCGACACCACGACGGCGCTCCATTTCTCGCGCATGTACGCGCGAACCTCGTCGCTACTCGGCCCGGCATCGACCGCGGTCTGTGCTGGCCCCATGGAGGCCTCGTGATCGTCGCCCTTCACCCCGTTCCCCTGAGCGGCGCCACCGCCAATCCCCCCACTATCCCGGCTTGCCGGACTTGCCAATCTCCCGATGAAATCACCGGAGGGAGCCGCATCCTGGACCCCCTGAGCGCACAAGCACCCCCGCCGGCCCGCAGCGCGCACCGTTCGCCGAGCCAACTGGCGCATACAGACGATCGGTAGTGACCCCTGCGAGTCAGGGCTCTGCAGCGAGGGCTGGACAAAGCCCGGCTACAGCATGTATTTGTTGCCCGCCCTGCCCAAGGAGGAGGATCGCCGTGATACCCGTGTGCGGCCGGCTCGAGCCGGCGGGCCATCCACAATCGCAGTGCCGAGCATTGCTGAGAGCCACCGTGGTAACTCTGGCCGGAGTCTGGCTGGTGGCCGCTGCAGCGTCCCCGGCTGCGGCCGACGCCAGCTCCGGCGACATCATCGACGTGACCAACATGGAGACGGCTCGTGAGATGCAGCATCCGGGACTCGAATGGTGCA
>PIVZ01000942.1 GCA_003354045.1 bacterium | reverse complement strand
CAGGCCCGATGGCCGCCTTCGGCGGCCCAGAACTTGGCGATCTCGAGTTCGCGCCTGGCCGGCAATCCGTTGGCCAGACGCCACACCGCCTGCCAGGTGGCAAGGCGGAGCACATCGACGTCGATATAGGCATCGGCCGCCCTCTGGGCCACGGCCTGGAAGGTGGCGATCGGCTTGCCGAACTGCTCGCGCTCGGCCGTGTACGAGGCCGTCATGCGTATGGCGCGCTCGGCCACGCCTAGCTCCATCGCACAAAGCCCGGCCAGGGTGTGCTCGACGGTCCACTCGAGAACCGCCTCTCCGTCTTGCGGCTCACCGAGGACGTCGCCGGGACCTAGCCGCGCGCCGTCGAGACTCATCAGATAGCCGTAGTCGCCCGTCGTCAACTCTTGCTGCTCCAAGGAAACGCCTTCGGTCTCGGGATCGACGATGAACACACCGAGCGTCCACTCCCCCGTCTTGGCCGGAACGAGCACCCTCCCGGCAACGCTCGCTGCCGGCACGCAGGTCTTGCGGCCACTCAGCCGCCAGCCGTCGCCCTCCTCCGTGGCCACCGTTTCGCAGACCATGGGATCGTAGGAGTCGGGCTCGGCGAGTGCCGCAGTCAGGATGAGCACGCCGGAGACGACATCGGCCAGGTAGTGCTGTTTCTGCTCATCGGTCCCGAACTCCGCTATCGGCGCCGCGCCCATCACCAGCGTGGGCACCGCCGGAATCGGCGCCACCGTTCGGCCGACCTGTTCGAGGAGCACGCACAGCTCCGTAAGGCCGAAGCCCATCCCCCCGTACTCTTCCGGCAAAGCCACGCCGAGGAGGCCGGCCTTGGCCAGTGCCTGCCAGATATCGGTGTCGAGCCAGTCGGTGGCTACCTCGAAATCGGGAAGTTTATCGGGCGGGGCCAGGTCGTCGAGGATCTTGCCGGCCAGCCCGCTTATGTCTTCTTGGTCCTGAGTAAAGGCGAAATCCATTTTTCGTCCTCCGTCCAAACGCGCCAGTCGGCGGCTAACGCAGCGGCCTCGGCATCCCGAGCCCCGCTACGGCGATGATATCGCGTTGCACCTCATTGGTGCCGCCACCGAAGGTAAGGCACAGCATCGACCGATACATGCGCTCTATGCGCCCACGAAGCCGTGCATCGGGCGAGTCACGGCGGATCAAACCGCCGTGGCCAAGCACCTCGAGCAGCAGGCTATAGGCCTCGATGTAGAACTCGCTGCCGTAGACCTTGACCGTGGAGGCTTCGGCATAGTTGAAGGTCCCCTGTTGCATATTCCAGGCCTGGCGCCAGTTGAGTAGCTTGAGGACTCCGGTCTTGGCTTCCATGCGCCCGAGGTCGATGTT
>PIVZ01000351.1 GCA_003354045.1 bacterium | reverse complement strand
ACTGAGAATCCGCAGAGCACATTCTCACGGTGAGCGGGCAAGAAGTGTACGAGTACTCGACAGAAAATACCCGTTCGGGCGGACACTCTGTTCGGTTAGTAGCTACTCGACGCCGAAGTGCAGGAGTTCGACGGGGAGGCCGTCGCTGGCGCGCACACGGCACGTGAGGCCTCCACACATGAACTCGCAACCGGCAGCGGAGCCAGCGTCGGAGCGGGCCGTCATGTTCGCCCACACGGCTCCAAATTTCACGTAGTAGTTGTTCGATCCGCTCGGTGTCATGCTCTGGAAATTCCGGTCGCATTGCGTCGGAACCTTGGATGCGGGGCCGAAGACCATGGCAGAAGTATGCGCGGTCTCGTTAGAGAGCCAAGCCGTGCAGTTGTTCTTCACGTAGTTGAACAGGTTGCCATTGGCCAAACTCCGAGCCCAGGCAACCCGTGAGGCCCACTGACCATGAGTGGCGGCTGCTAGGGTGCCGCCATTTAGACATCTCTCCGCGAGCACCGGTTGGGCCAGCGCCATCAGCATCGATAGCGTCAAGAGGAATGTGCCCGATTTCTTTACTTCCATAGATACGATGGTTTCGAGCATCTCGTTGTCCCTCCGGGGACGCTGACTCAAGGCTGCCGCATCAGGTGTCAGGGGGCACGGCGGCGCCGAGTGGTCCTATCTCAAGGACGATTGGCGGGCTCAAGAGTTACATCTCGAGGGTGGGGTCGAGAGAAAATTCTCAGCCTGAACGGGCAGAATGCGTGAGAGTTTTCGACAGACCTGCTGGCGAGGGGCCGCCGGTTTCCCGGCAGCTGTCGCTCCTCAATATCGCATCGGGACGAATCCGTTCGGTTTGTTCTTCGCGGGTCTTCTGGTCGGGTAAGCCAACCAGAACGGGGATTTTGGCACACAACGACTCAGGATGGGGCACCCGGATCGACCGGCGGCAGCACGAACCCGAACTCAGCGCCACTTCCCGGTTCGGCGACGGCCAGCACGCGACCGCCGTGGCGCGACACGATTCGCCGCACCCGAGCGAGGCCGATGCCAAGGCCTGGGAACCTCTCCATTCCCTCCAGCCTCTCGAAAGGATGGAATAACTTGTCGGCGAACCTTGCGTCGAAGCCGGCTCCGCTGTCGCGCACGACGAACAGCTGCCCGCCGTCATCGGCGGAGCGCATGCCCACTTCGATGCGAGCCTCTTTGCTGCCGGAGCTGAACTTCCACGCGTTGTCGATGAGGTGTTCCACCGCCTCGCCGACCAGGACAGGATCGCCCCAAGCCCGCATACCCGGCTCGATCTTCACCTCCACGCTCCGCAAGGGATCACGTTCACGAAGTCTCGAAACGGCCGAGGCGGCTGCCTCGGTAAGATCGACCATCTCGTGGTCGAGCGGGGCTCGCGCGAGTTCCACGTAGCCGATCACGGCATCCAAAGTCGCCGCCATGCGACCGACGGCGGCATCGATGCGCGACAGGAGAGCCGATGCTTCCCCGGTTAGGGCGCCGCGCCCCGCCACTTCGGCCAACCGCTTCACCTCCGCAAGAGAAGCGCCCAAGGAAGAGTTGAGGGTCGCGCAGGTGCTGGTCAGTCGCTCCGTGGAAGCTGCCAGAACCCTGCCGCGATGCTCGACACGCCGGGTCAGTTCCGAGGCCAGGCGTTCCGCAGCGGAGCGCGCCTGGCGCAGCCTGGCCCTGGCCTCGACCTTCATCCTCTCGTCACGCTCGGTGATCACGGCCACCGGCATGCTGATGAGAACGCAGACTAGCGCCAGTACGAAGGGCGCCGCCTCGCCCTGCGGCAGCGTGGATCGCCAATAGAAGAACTCCCAAGTTACCTCGCCGACCGCCATCGCGACAATGCCAAGCTGGAACCGCCAGCCCCAGGGAAGGAGAGCGGCAGCGACAACGCAGGTGCCCGTGGCGACTACGAGCGAGATGATCGCGTTGTCTGCGCTGCGCCAGACGGTCCCAAAGGGGCCCTGCGCGATAAGAAAGAGGATCACGAACCAGATCGCCCAGACCGCGGGTTCCGGGGATACGCTGCGCCGAACCAGCAAGAGACAGATCGCTGGCACAGCGAGGCGCGCCAGGCCTAAGCTGAGGAGCATGTTTCGTGCAGGATGCTCCAGTGGGAGGTCCGTAAGGATCGGAACGACACACAACGCCAGCAGCATCCACAGGAAGTACCGCGAGCGATCGCGCAGGAGGATCGACGCCGTCTCGTCGAGCGGGACCCTTCTCATGCCGGCGCTCCCGCATCGCCAACATCGCCGTTCGGCTTGCCGAATCGGAACAGGAGGCCATCTTCGGCCAGGCGGACCGAGGCGGCCGTACCGTGTTCGACGCGCCATGCCCTGGCGGCGGCCGTCAATTCATCGAAGCGGTCGGGCAAGACGCCCCGGCTGAGGTCACCGCGTAGGCAGCGGGAAAGGAAAGCGGTCTCCTCGGATCCAGGTCTCCCTCCGGTCACGAGCAGCAGATACCCGGAGGCTCCCGACTCCGGAGCGAGGCGGATTTCCTCGATGGCCTGCCGGAAGGGTGCCGAGGACAGGTAGCCGACCACGGCCCGTAGCAGGTCCGCCACCACCGCTCCCAGGTCATCGGCGTAGAGGCCTTCGGTGGACATTGCGCGCAACGCAGGGCCGGACGCTGCCGTCCGCGCGCACTCCGTCTCCAGGACGTCGCGAAGCGAGAGGAGCGTCCCTGCCATTGAGCGCTGCGTGGAGCGGACTCCCTCGAGAAGCGCGTCGATCTGCTCTCCCATGCTCTTGGCCAGTGGGGGGATGCCCTTGACAGCCCGCCCAGCCTCCTCGTCCCCTGCTGCCGAGAAGCCCTCCTCGAGGATCTCGGAATAGCCGGCCATCGTCCGCAGCGGGGGCCGGATGTCGTGGGAAGCCGCGTGGCAGAAGCTCGCAAGTTCCCCCGCGGCATCTTCCAGGCCGCGTGTCTGATCGCGGATCTCGTCGCCAAGGCTCTGTTGACGCTCCTCGGCCACTTCCAGCGCCATGCGCTGGTCGCGCACGAGCATTGCGAGCTCGCGGCGCGACTGTTCGCCGATGCGCGCCAGGTAGATGCTGGCCACGACCAAGGCGAAGCAGAACGCTAGCAACAGGGGAGACACTGCCAAGCTGAGGAGGCCGATCCCCAGGCCAATCAAGGCGAACGTTGACACCACCAGCGCCACCTGCCACCTGGGGCTCCAGGGCACGAGGACGGAGGCACCGAGGGCGGTCACCACGATCGTCACGATCATGGTCGCCGGATCGTTGCGGACCTCGGCCAGAAGCACGGCCGAGCCAGAACTGAAGAGGCAGCCAAGGAACGTGGCCAGAGCGGAGGCACCCGCTCTGGAAACGGTCGCGGCAAGCCAACCGGCAACGCTCAGGATGACCAGGCGGCTGACGCCGATCGCCACGGCGGCACTGCCCGCACTGCCGCTTGCCAGTCGGCCCGCGTCCACCACGAGCATCACCGCGTTAGCCCCCAGAAGCAGGGCAAGGAACAGCATCGCCCCCCGTCGCATGGCCTTCTTGTCGGCCAAGTCGCGGGGCACTACGGGATCGGCCGAGCGGGCCAGATACGGCATCCGTTGCGTGACAGTAGCCGACGATCGTGATGGTAGGCTCAGTTTTCGCACCCTACGGGGAGCAGTTGTCGCCCACTCCCCGTTCCGACCCGTCGCGAAGCTGTCGCCATGCTATCAACTCGCCGTGCCCGTATCCCACACTGGCGTACCGTCGGGCCGGTAGATCACCACGTTGCCATCGTCCTGGATTACCAGCCGGCTTCCGGCATGTTGCGACGTATCTGAGGCCCAGATCGACTGTACACCCGCATTGTAGATGACGAGATTGCCGTCGCCCTGCATGATGCAAACGCCTGTAGAGCTTCCAACCGTCTCCGAATTCCAGAGCGGTGTTCTGTCGGCGTTTCTGTAGAGCACCAGGTTTCCGTCACTTTGATAGAGGAAGGTATACTGCCCGTTTGGGGAACTTATCGCTTGCCCCGGATGGAGTGCTTCGCCGGGTCGCATTTCGTCGCCCTGGACAGAAGGCGCGTCGGGATGGTTTTCGACGACTCCATATGGGTGCATGGGGTCGGTGAGCAAGTGAGGGGTGTTCGACAAATCGTTCCACGAGCTACTATCAAGGCTTTCGTGGCCACGGATGTGCGCGTAGTCTTCGTTGCCGTCCGCATCATTCGGCTCATCAATATACCAGTTGGTGTATGTGGCCGGCTCCCCGCTTGCCCATACGAATGTGCCTTCTACCGCCACATCGTTGAACCCGATCCAAAGGTCCCGGTTCTCCGGATCGTTGAATGCGTTGAAGACATAGGCGTTCTCGGCTGCGTCATTGATCGTAGCTAAGTGACCATCCATCGTGACGGCCATGGCCTCCGAGTCCGTCCAGCTAGCCCGTTCGAGAAGATAGTAGGCATGCCCATTCGCTACATTGAAGATCGGACCTTCGCTCACAGGCACGGAATCGATTTCAACGACTCCGTATGGATGCAAGGGGTCGGTGAGCGCGACAGGGGCGTTCGAAAAATCGTTCCACGAGCTACCATCAAGGTTCTCGTTGCTACGGATGTGCGCGTAGTCTTCGTTGCCACCCGCATCATTCGGCTCACCAGCATGCCAGGCGGTGTACGTGGCCGGCTCCCCACTTGCCCATACGAATGTGCCTTCTACCGCCACATCGTTGAACCCGATCCAGAGGTTCCGGGTTCCTGGAATGCTGAAGGTGACGAAGACCCAGATGTTCTCGGCTGCGTCATTGATCGTAGCCAGGTGACCACCCATCGCGACCGCCGTGGCCTCCGAATCCGGCCAGCTAGCCCGTTCGAGAAGGTAGTAGATGTGCCCGTTGGCCGGATTGGCAACCGGGCCGCTCATCACAGGTATTGTGGTGGTAGTGGTACTGCTCGTCGTCGTCGAAGTCGTAGTAGTCGGCGGCGCCGAGGTGGTCGTTGTCGAAGTACTCGTCGTTGTAGTCGCGGGTGGCTGAGTCGTAGTGGTAGTGCTCGTGGTGGTCGTGGTGGTCGTGGTGGGCGCATGCGTCGTCGTCGTCGGTGGCAAAGTCGTCGTAGTGGTCGAGGTAGTACTGGTCGAGGTAATCGTAGTGGTCGAGGTACTAGTGGTCGTTGTGGTGGTAGAGGGTATAACGTCACGAACTGCGCGGACGTACTGGCTCGCGGTGCTGGGCGAATGGTACACCCAGCCATTGCTGAATCTCACGGTCCAGACGAGGTCCGGACTTCCGGCGTAGGCGATAGACGACCAGTAATTAGACAATGCAGTAGGTTCGAAGATCGGATCAATACAAGGGGTGCTACAAATAGAAGGATCAAGACGGATGGTCTCTATCTCTTCTGCGCCCCCGTCGCGGTCGATCTCCGGGATACGCCAGTCCCTATGACCCGCATGGCCACACAGGCCGTTCCC
>PIVZ01000350.1 GCA_003354045.1 bacterium | reverse complement strand
CGGCATCTCGGTCTCGGCAATGGCGATCTCCTTGCGGCCCCATTCGGCCAGCTTCAGATCGGCAACGTGGAAATCCTGCTTTAGCTCTTCGGCGGTCTGCGTGGACATTGTCTGCTCCCCTCGGTCTCTTTTTTCTTTTCGCGGCTCAGCACACGGACTTGCATTAGCTCATACGCTTATAACGATATGTTTATATCCTGTCAACAGGGAAGCGGCCCACCCATCCGGGGTGGTCGGGCAGGCATCCAAACGCCCTGCGAAGTTCATCGTTCGCCGCCTGGCGGAGATGCCGGTCCGGCTACGCTCCCTCGTGTCCTGCTTCGGGGCTCCGGTAGGGCTCGCGCCGTACGGAGCAGCGGGCGAGGTCGCAAAGACGGCAGGGCTCGACATCGATCAACTCGCGCCTGCCGCCGGGCACGATCCCGACTACGCCGAGCAGCGACTTCTCGGGAATCATCATGAGCTGGTCGTTGAGACGAACCGGCACTTCCTCGCCGCGCAGGCAGGAGAACAACTTCGTCATGTCATGTATCTCCCAACCGCTGTAGCCGGGTCCGTAAGCGATGGTCGTGCCGCAACCGTGAGCCGCGGCTTCGGTACAGATTCGTTCGCGCAACTTCCCGAGTAGAGCGCCGGTCGCCACGGTCGCTGCGGCATCGAAGGCCAGCACCTCGGGCATGAAGTTCTCCGTCTGCAGCCGATGAATCTCTTCGGTTGCGGGTGATCCGAGTGTGACGACGTAGACGGCAAGGGAATCCGAGCGACGCAAGATGCCGGCCACTCGATTGCTGTTCAGCACGTGCCCGGATTCGATGCGGACTTCATCTCCGTCGCCGCCGGTGATGCGAAGCTCGACGTGGCCACCCCAGGGATCGGCCACCTCCCCCACCCTGCTGATCTGCTCGCGGCAAACTTCGAGAACGGGGTCGGATACGCGCGCGCCGTCCGGATAGCCCATCAGCCGGAAGACCTCGCCTTCGTCCGGTTCTACCCGGTAGCCACGCAGCAGGTTCTCCATTGGCGGACTGCCTCAGCTGTCGCTTTCGTGCGGCAGCAGGGTGGCCGCGATGAAGCTCTCTTGAAAGCCGGGCTCGTTGGTAAGCTCGACGTACTCGACTTCGCGTGCTTGGCGCTCGGCCTCGGCTCTCTTGGTGCGGCTCAGCAGCGCCATGCGGGCGCCGTCGCCGGCTGCGTTGCCCACGGCGCTCACGTTTTCCAGCGGGCAGTTCGGGAACATGCCGATTCTGAGCGCCCGTTCCCGGTCGATCACACTACCGAAGCCGCCGGCCAGCACGACCCGGTCGGGCTTCTCCACTCCCAGCCGCCTGAGCAGAAGCTGACTGCCGGCGTAGAGCGCCCCTTTGGCCAGCTGCATGGCCCGCACGTCGCCTTGCGTAACGGTGATGTCCTCGCCTATGGCCGTCTGCTCGGCCCAGGCGATTACGAACTCACGGCCGCCCTTCCCGGCGTCACGCAGGCGCCGCGACTCGAGCTCTACATTCACCCGCCCGTTCTTCTCGACGATCCCCGCGCCGAACATCTCGGCAACGGCGTCGATCACGGCTGTTCCGCAAAGCCCGCGCGCGCCTATTTCGTGCGGCTCGAGCTCGTTGCTCCACTTCGGATTGCCGATAACGGTGAAGCGCACCTCGAGTGTGTCCGGATCGATTCGCACCTTGTCGATCGCCCCCTCGGCGGCCCGCGTCCCGAACTTGATGCTTGCGCCCTCGAGTGCCGGCCCGGTCGGACACGAAGCGGAAAGCATCCGTTCCCGGTTTCCGAGCAGCAGCTCGGCGTTGGTACCGACATCTATGATCAACTGTATCTCGTCACGCCCGTAAGGCTCCTCGGCGATGAGCACGCCGACGTTGTCGGCACCGACGAAGCCGGCCTCGACCGGCAGCACATGGACGTTGGCCGATGGCAGGATCGCCAATCCCAGATCGCGAGCCTTGATATCAACCGAGTGGCTGATCGAAGGGGCGAACGGTACGAGACCAAGGGATTTGACATCCAAGCCGAGGAACATGTGATGCATGGCCGTGTTGGCCACCACGACCATCTCGGCAACGTCGTCGGCCGCGATCGAGGCCTGCAATGCGGTGTCGCGAGCCAGACTACCCAATGCATTCACTACCAGTCTCTGCATCTCCGCGCCGTGGCCACCAGCACTGGCACTGCTGATACGCGTCATCACGTCCTCGCCGAACTCGATCTGCGGATTGAGCATCGATGCGGTCGCCAGCAACTCACCCGTCGCAAGGTCGCACAGATAGGCGGCGATGGTGGTCGTGCCAAGATCGACGGCCAGGCCGTAGGCCCGTTCCGAGTAGCCCGGCTCGACTCGGATGACCTCGCGATCCGACCACACCGTAGCAGTGACGGCGCCTTTGTCGGCGCGCACTGTCGTGGCCAGCCCCTGCAGGACGGTCACGTCGATGCACGTCTCTCGCAGTCCGAAGCGTTGCTCGAGCTCGGCGCCGAGCCGCTCCCAGTCTCCGGCCTGGCTATCCAGGGTCGGCGGCGGCAACTCGACGTAGTACTTGCGAATGGCAGGGGAGATATCGACCGAACGTTCCCGGGCCGCCTTCAGCACCACCGGCCTGCCGACCCGGCTTTCCTCGGGCAGGTAGACCAGGACGTCGCCCTCGACCCGGGCCTGGCAGGAAAAGCGCTCGCCGTCGGCAAGCAGGCCTCGCTCGGCGGCGCTGACCTCGTCGGCGCTCGGGGCCGACAGATGAGCCGCACTCGAGTCCACGCCGTGCTCGTCGCCGTCCTCGAGAACACGCACCTTGCACTTGCCGCAAGATGCCCGCCCACCGCAGATCGTCTCGATCCCGAGGCCAAGCTCGCGGGCGGCGTCCCACAGAAGGGTGCCGGCCTCGACCTCTGCGCTGAGACCGGAAGGAAGAAAGCAGACCCGGTGCCCATCCATGCAGCTAGCCTGTCGTGGGAGCCACGCGATAAGTCAAGCCGGCAGCCGGCCGGCACGGCAGCCTCTAATTTCGGGTGATGAGACCCAGCACGCGTTCCTTGAGTTGCTCGAGGTCTTTCTTGGTTTCGGGGCCGGCTACCAGAAGGATGCCCTCGAGCGCCTGACCGTTGATGGTCGCGAAGATAACGCGCTGGGCTTCGATGTGCCGAGCGCGGCTCGCCGGGGCGTCGAAGAATGCTCCCATCCATATTCGATCGACGGTCGCTCGAATCCCCGCAAGGAAGCGCAGCGAGCGGTGGCGGAACGCTGCATGAGAGCGCATGCCGAGGAGGATCTCGAGCGAGGCCCGCGTGTGCGGGCCGGCATAGCCCTCTGCAAGCGCGTCGATGAAGGCGCCCACCCTAGCTTCGAGCGCCATCTCCTCGGTGAGGGTGGTCGCGATGCAACGCGCGAGTTGCTCGAATCCGTGCTCCACCACGGCGTGAAGCACGGCGGCCTTGTCGCCGAATTGGTGTTGGATGGCCCCGGTCGTGACCTGCGCCCGGATGGCGATGCGACTCAAGTTGGTGTGTACGAGCCCTTCTTCACATATGCAGGCCGACGCAGCGTCGATCACCCGCGCCCGCGTCTCGTTGCTGCGCTGTGCCCGGGTTCGCCGCGGGTTTCCGACGGAGGCGTCGCAAGGCGGCTCGCTCCGGGGGGCATCGGTTCGAGGGATGAGAACCATACGTAAAGATCAATCCTCGCTCGATTCTACGACGGCGTTTCCGGAGACAAACCCAGGAATGCAAACCTAGCCGCTCGCATCACTTGCACTGCTCAGTCGTTGCAAGTGATGCGAGCTTCCGCTGTGACCCAGGCGGAACAGGCTGCCATGACAAGGTAGGCTCGCGTCCCGCTCAGTACAGATGCTCCAGCACCTTCAGCGGCGCGTACAGTGCCACGCCCACCGCCGTTCCGGCCGTCGTGCCAATCGCGGTCATGCTCGTCTCGAGCACAGGGTCGACGATCGGATCGAAGGCCTGCGACATTGCGTCGTTACTGTCGACGCCGGAGTGATACGCCGTCCTCAGCAGGCCACGCCTTCCCGGATCTCCGCTTCGCGCGAAACCGCGTGAGGGCGGCAGCGGTGGTATCTGGTCGAGGGCGTCGACATGGGCCACGCTGCCGTAGGTGTCGCTGCCGTAGGATCTGCCGCCGTAGCTTTCGCTGCCGTAGGTTTCGCCGCCGTAGGATCTGCCGCGGCCGAACACCGCGGGGACGGACGTCTCTGCTGGAGCGCCGCCCATGTAGACGACCGCTGGACCGTTCACGTATACAGCAGCTCCGATGGTCGCGCTTGCCGGATGACTGCGCGCGACGCCTTCAAGTCCAGCCGCGTGCGCAGCCGGAGCCGATGCCATCAGCAGCAGCGTGAGTATGGTTACGATTCTCATGATTCTACCTCCTGTTTGGTTCGGACCGGCCGCCGGTACAGACGGCCACGACAGTCCCGCATGCGAGACCGACGATGTGTGAGACGGGGTCGGTCGCGACTCCGTCGCCAAGCGAGGAACTCAGCAGTGTCTCACCACCACTCCATGCGGCGACCATGCGTGCGACGAACGCGAGGGACAGTGCCGCCGTCACCAGCGCGGTGAGACGATCGCCTCGGCGGTGAGCTTCCAGGACCAGCGTAGTGGCCGTGCAAGCGAACAGCGCCACGACGATGCCGGACAATCCCCGATAGTGGGTGAGTGCGGGTGCGAAGGCGGCGAGAGCGAAGGGAATGGCCACTGCTGCCGACGTCACCGCCCGAACGAACAGTCGCCGATCGGTTCGTTCGCAGCAGGCGCCGAGCAGGGTGAACCCGATGAGGTTCCATAGCATGTGACTCCACGACCAGTGCGTCAGGTGGCTCGTGACACCGCGCCACAGGGCGCCGGCTTCCCAGGCGCCGCGTTGGTATTCGAGGGCCGCCGCAAGCGGCGAACAAATGGCCACCAGCACTACGGCGCCGACGATGGCCACCGTCCAAGTGGGCATCGCCGCCGGCCGGACATGGCCGGCCGGCATCGCGATGCCCGTCGTCATACACGTCGCGTGGCTCACGAGAACATCCCGCCGCGCCTGCGTCGCGCGAGCCTTGCGGAAGCCAGCAGCCCGAGCGCAAGCAGTCCGCTTAGTGGATCGATGGCGCCTGCGCCTCCGCCCCCAAGCGACGGCGCTGGCCTCGAATACGTGGGAGCCTGACTATCGACGCGATAGTTGCGCGGTCCGGCTGCCTGCCGCACAGTTTGCGCCGCGCACTCCGCTTGCACGCGCGTGCGGTTGCGCCGCTCCACCCCGTGGCGGGCAAAGTCTTCGTCGGAGAGGACCAGCATCGCAGTCTCGTCAGTTACGATCTGGTACTGGACCGCCAAGTCCCGGACTGCATCTTTTGCTTCGGTCGCGTCGGCCAACCCCGCGTCCGCAAGCGTTTCGATTTCTTCGATACGGCTCATCGCCCAGAGGCGCTCGATTTCCGGGTTG
>PIVZ01000010.1 GCA_003354045.1 bacterium | reverse complement strand
AGCCTGCCTATAACGGCGGAGGCGGCGCCGCAATGCTCGCGCGCAGCGCGCTCGAGCGGGAGCCGGGACACGTGAAGTGCCCCGACTCCGGGCCAAGCGGTGGCTTGATGGCAAGCGCTCGGCGCAAGGTTCAGGGTTCTCCGGCTAGCTCGGCGGCGGGCCGCGGCACCGCTGCGCAGCGGGACGTCCTTAGTAACGGGCGATGCGAATGGTTTTGCTCATGAATACGTGGTCAGCCAGGCGTCCATCTCCTGAACCAACCGCTCGTCCTCGTAGGCAATATACTGCTCGCCGCGGAAATCCCAGTTGCGGCGCAGCCGCACACCATCTCGAACAATCGTGGCTTTTTCCCCTAGTCCCGCTTCAGCAGCAATCCTCTCCAAACCGGCTTGGTCCCGCGGGTAGAACCACAGTGTCATCAGTTGGTCGTTGTAGAACGAGAAATACGTCTGCCCCGAGACATCTCCAACCGTAAAGTCATCAACGTGCCACTCCAAGATCGAGAATCTCGGTCGCGTGTCACCGTCCGGAAGATCGCTGGCTTCGATGACCGCCCAATCCAGACCCTTGTCGCTGAGCCAGCGTGCCACCTGCTCTGGAGATTGTCGGCTGTCCACGCCCTTCAAGAGCGCCACAGGTGGAGTCGATTCCGCCGACCCTAAGCCGGAGTTGTCGTAGCACCCGAACGAGGCCACCAGGAGTGCTGTGCCGACTAATGCCGGAGCCCACTTGACAGATCGCCAGTCCACTTTCTGATCCTCAGGCTGAACGATTGTAGCCAATCTAGCCCTCTCATACACCAAAGGTTGCGTCATCAACGGTGGCGCTTTTACCCTCCATGCCTTGCAAGCGTCTCTCCCAGATGTTCCCCAAGGTATCGTAAGAGAGGAGCTATCTGTGTCAATTGATATGCTACCGGCTGCCCGCTCTCGTCTAGCAGGACAGAGGCACACTCCCAATCATCGAGCAGGCTACCTACATCCAGTTCGGACTTGATCTTGTTCTTGGTGGTGGTCGAATCGAGGTGGTCCGCCAGTGTCTAGTTCGAGGGACCACGTAGTTGCACATAGGCTGTACGCTCGGAGGATGACTCGGAGGATGATTCGATAACATGAAGAACCTGCAGGCGGACGTCATCCAACAACTGATTGCCGATGAGAAGGATCTTCACATCGGCCTCGACCGTACGGGCTCGCATGGCAGACGGCCATGTGGCGGTGGTCACAGCTAGCGCCGTAACGATGATGGCCCACGATACTTTCCCGCGCACACCAGTGCGTCGACCAATCCAATTCAGGATCATAGCAAATCCTCCAACCAAGTTGTCTTGGGCCCTCTGGGACAATCCGGTCGGCGAGTCGGGTTGTCGTCCCAAAACACACTCCTCAGCTGAGAGGTCTGTTGCTCAACCCTTCAGTCCTTTTTCTTTTCCACGCTGTCCGTCACACCAGCGTAGTACCCAGATAGCCCTTCTCTCCAATCACATATCAAACCAACCAAGAAGACCACACACAGAACCAAATAGGTTGCAGCGATGGGATAGTGGCCGGAGGAGCTCCAGGCTACAGCGCCGCCTACCGCAAACGACAAGGCGGTAGCATATCCCAATAATAGCAAACTAACTCTTACAATTGAGATGTGTGTGATACCTTTCTCCGCCTGCTTGACAAAGACGTCGTTCTTGGAGAGCACGCCTGTAGCGCCTAGAATGGGTAGCATCAGTAGAGAGGCGACTAGCGTAGACAGCCTCGGTATCCCTATCGAATCTGCATCGACAGCGTACAAGCCGTGTTCCTGATTCAGGCCGGTCACTATCCAAGTCGTAAGGTTGACAAGAATCATAGCGACGAGAAACGCTGTTAGCTTGATCCGCCACCAATGCTCTACGGTTCGCAACATGTTGGTCTCCCGGAGGTCACCCCGTTGAGAGCCAAGGATTTCCTCCCCACAATGTATATCTTGAACGGTTTGGAGAAGACCGGGCAAATGTTTCTTCCGATGGCCGTCTTAGTCTCTGCAGCCCGGGCGCGCTGTGCCTGATTCATGTTATAACGATCGTACCCCTGGTCCGAAGACATTACACCTGAAAAGGTCCATGTACAGTCGCAGCTAAGGTCTATCGTGCCCGTAACCCGTAGATTATGCTGCCCAACAATGTTCGCGTCAGCCCCGGCTGTTTGCGATGCTACCACCTCGTTGAACGCTAGTGGTGCGTCAAAACAGAACCCTCCAGTTCGCCTGTCTATCGCGTCGCTAATCCGCGTCTCAATATCTCCCCAGTCAATTGATTCAAACGAAGTGGTCCAGCTCGCTCTCGTTCCATAGCCAGCGCAATAGTAAGTCAACGCACGAGCAACATCCGTCCAACCGAAGAGCCCCAGCGGATCTACGGTATTCATGGGGTTTCCTTGGACGTAAGCATAAGGGTTGATGTCGCCATCCAAACCAATGGGATCAGCCGAAGTGTACCGTCCGGTCTCAGGGTCATAATATCTGTTCGTGTTATAGTGAAACCCAGTCTCATCATCATAATACTGACCTGGAAACCGCAGTCGTAGGTCGAGGAGCCCGGCAATGCTTTCAGCTTCGCCGAAGGGCAGAAACTCTGCGTCCCACACAACAGTCATCGTGCTGTCTGTCATTGTTTGTGGCCTTAACAGATGATCTGTATGTATGAAGAACAACTCGCTGGTGCCGCCATTGTAGTCGACTATTGCGACAGGAGTGTCGTTAAGCCACAAATACTCCCTGGTTACGGTACCGTCGGACGCCCCCTCTGCGATCAGCCGACCAGTTCTAGTATCGTAGACAAAATGGGTCGTGAGACCGTCTATTGTCTTGGCGACACGTCGCCTCGTTGCGTCGTAGACATAGCTACCAGTGATTGTGTCGCCATTCGTTGTCGAGATGAAGGTTGCTAGCTGCCCTTCAGAGTTGTAGGACAAGTAGCGAGATCGGCCCTGCCGCGTGTCTGCTTCGACAGATCCAGCGGCCGTGTAACTGAAGTCACGGACGTAGGCGGGAGTGGTCACAGAGTCTAAGCGGTTTCCTCCACCCTCATAGAGATAGCTTTCCGCGACTGTCACGCCATCTTCCACCGTACGACTCGTTCGGTTGCCCACCAGGTCGTAGCTGTAGGTAATGAGTCCGTAGGCGCCAGAAGCCGTCTCTAGGCGATTATCGGAATCGTATTCAAAACTCTGGTTGCGCCCGGGGTCTTCATTGTCTGTGATCGTCTCGATGTGTCCTGCTGGATCCAATGTGAGCGTCAGGTCCTGGACCACGGTGGTAGCGCCGTCGGCGATTTGCATTTCGACTATGCGTCCATCCAAGTCATGGGCATGGCTCAGGTCGAGTCCATTCCCGAAACTGAGGCTTTGCACGGCAGATTGTGAGAAGGGGGCGTAGGAGATGGTGTCGGCAACCGTTAGCTCCGGCGCCGCGTCGTCGCGTGTCGCCATCCGAACAATCTGCCCGTTCGCGCCGCGCTCGTAGGTCACGACGCGTCCAGACGGATAGATCATTTCGACGAGTCGGGCAGCAGAATCGTAGCCGTACTGGACGCTGTAGAGCACCTCATCGACCGTGTGGTCCGCTCTGGTCACGTTCCCGTGGGCATCATATGCGAACATCGTAGATCCCGATGCGTCAGTGAACCCGGTGATTCGACCGATGCCATAGTCGTTACTGGCCGTGTTGTCGTACTGATAGTTCATCTCCTGTGTAGGATCACCGACGAAGGTTGTGCTGAGCAAGCGTCCGGCGTTGTCATAGCTATAGTGGCTGGTGACGCCGCGGGCATCCGTCTTGGTGACCACACGTCCGAGTTCGTTCACCACGTAGTCGATAGTGCCCGAGTCGGGGCTTGTCGTGCGAATTAGGTCGCCAAAGCCATTGCGGACGTAAGTAGTAGTATGGTTCTCTGCGTCTATGACAGCGGCAACGTCCTCGCCATCATAATACGCGTACTGAGTCTCGGCGAGATTTGGGCCGGTTATGCACGAAAGCCGATTGCGAGCATCAAATGTGTACGAGGAAGAGTTACCGCGCGAATCCGTTCTAGAAGTAAGATTGCCGAGGCTATCATAGCCGTAGCTCGTTTCTTGTAGGCCCCCGCCGATAATCCTGAGTACACGGCTTAGCTCATCGTAAACGATACCGTGTGTCTTCACGATCAAGCCACTGGCAGACTTGACGTCAATCTGCGTCACATCGCGTGTGCCGTCGTAAGAATACTCTGTTTTGTCACCCAAGTTGTTTGTGACGGTCGTCGTGCGGCCTGCGTCGTCGTATGCGTAGGCCCGATGAGACCCGTCCGGTCGTGTACTCTCGGTAATGTTCCCGACTTCATCGTACTCAAGTGTCGTAACGGCCTGATCCGGGCCAAGATCGTAAGTTTTCGATATTGGCCTTCCCAGGTCATCGTAGCTCACCGCCATGGCAACGCCGTTCGGATAGAGAACCTCAGTGGGTTGTCCCCGCCCGTTGACCGAAACGACGACCGTAGCGTGCCCGAGTGCGTTGGTCACCTGGCTTAGATAGCCGTTATCGTAGTCGTAGTAGATGGTATCGCCGGGGCCTGGCAAGGGGCCGTCGACGGTATCGAGCAGTCCCTCCGGTGTGTATGTGTAGGTAGTCGTACGCGTCTGGCCGTTCGTGCTGTATGGCTCCGTGTGCGTGGTCGTATCCGCCTCGGTAACCTGTTCTAGGCGACCGTCACTGTTGTAGGTGTAGGTCGTGGTCAGGCCGGGCCTCGCGAGCACAGTTGGTTTGTCGAAGGTCTCGTGCCACGTCGTGTTGATGATGCGCTCCTCGGGAGTGCCGACGGCCTCGATTGTCTGCAACGGCCGGCCGCGCTCGTCGCGGATGTACTGCGTGACGCGACCTTCCTCGTCCGTGACCGACTCGATGAAGCCATTGTCGTACGTGTACGCGCGGCTGCTGGCCGGCACGTTTTCGGAGGCAAGCCCTTGACTGCCGGTCACGTAAGGCTGTGCTGGGCTGTTGTAGCTGTACTGTGTTTGCTTACCGAGAGCGTTGGTTACCGTCCGGACCTTTGGGCTAGTGTCGTTGGGACCGTACTCGACGCTGTGTCGGTCCACGCCGCCGGCTCGTTCGCTGGAGACGGCGCGGCCCCCATCGTCATAGGCGACGGTCAATGTGCGTACCCCGCGGGCGTCCGTCACGCCGGTGAGATTTCCTCGGAAGCGTGCGTCGTAGTGGTAGGTCTCGGAACTGATCACTTCCTCGGCCGCATTGAGGGTGTCGACCCCGGTCAGTTTCTTGAATGAATGCCACTCGTGGGCCAATGGCTCGTAGGGCTCGTAGTTGTAGCTCAGGGAAGTTCCATCGGGCAGGCCGATCTCAGTGATGACAGGGTAGGTTACCGGAATGAATATCCCGTACTCTTCCAGTTGTTCGTTACCTCTATCGAGCTCCTCCCAAGCAAACGTCAGGGTTCGCCCGAAACTGTCCACGATGGAGTCGAGGGTAGCGCTGTAGTTGTAGGTCCATTGGTAGCCGTCGATCGTGGTTCTCTTGACGGGCCGAGCGGCACCGTATCTCGAGCCGTAGTGATCACCGGCAGCAACCGCGTCGAACAGATCGAAGCTCTCGAACTCCCATAAGGTCCCATCGGGGCCGAGCAGCTTCCACGTAGTCTGAGTCGCTTCGACGTCTGCCTCGTTGGAGGGCCATTCTACAATTCGGAACTCGTGTACGGGTATGTCTCCGTATCCTTCGTGGACGGGCTCCATATCGACTCCGTTGCTCGCACGCTTGAAGTTGTACGGGGTACCGTCGGGCCAGTGCAGTGTTACCGATCCGTTCCAACTGAAGGATTTCTTGATCTGTAGCTCCGGCAGAAAATCGAAGCGCCACTTCTTGCCGAGGCCGAGAGGCTCGCGCGAGATCGCCAAAGCCTGTGGGCTCGGCCGACTGTTGTATGAGCGCCGAACGGCCAGGAGACTGTCGGCCGTCTCGAAATCCGTGACGTGCAGACGTTTGGAACCGCTCAGCACATTGATCGGGAAAGGCGTGTGCGGACTGATGTTGGAGCCGCCCGGCTCTCTGCACTCCGGCTCCTCCGGTTCCTCATCGATCGAGCAGTCTTCGATTGGATTGGGCGATCTTCCAGAGAAGCACTTGTAGCTGGTGCTGTTGTTCTCGACTCCGCAAATCCCGGCCTCTCCGTAGCACCATTTCTCCCAGTCGCAGTGGTACGAGGCCCAGTTCCAGGTGGCGTGAGCACCTGCGAACCCCGCATCCGGCTCAAAGATTCCTTGCATGACCTGGCACGCAGACACCGGATCGTTCGTGTAAACGTAGATGCCTTCGGGGAAGGTGTCGCGCGTGACGGCTTCCCACGCACCTTCTTCGGATTCCTGGGCCTCGACCGTAACGGTAACCGGATCGCTCTCGGCCTGACCGTCGGATTCGACCAACTCGAGAACGAACTGGCCAGGCGTGTCGGCGATGAATTGAATCTCTTGAGGGCGTGCAGTGGGCTGAAGCTCAGCCGTGCTTCCGGCGGGCTTGCCAACCAAGGTCCACTGGGCGGTAAGGTCATCACCATCCTCATCGCTGGAACCTGCACCGTTGAGAACCATATAGGAGCCGGCAACGACGGGCAGCTCAGTGTGAGGGACATAGGCCACCGGCGCGATATTTTCCGCTTCGAGCGTGACGGGGTCGGGGATAGACTCCGCAAAACGGTCGCTGACGATCAAGTGGAGCGTGTAGTCGCCTCGGAGATCCGGCACCAGAGAAGGCGTCTCGGTCTCAGCGTCCAACACCACCGCTTCGCTGCCTGGCGGAGCCGATTCCAGCGTCCACATGTAGGTCAGGCTGTGGCCGTCGGTATCGCTCGAGTTGCTTCCGTCGAATACGTAGGCGACCGGATTGCCGTTGTAGACGTCGTCGGAGCCGGCATCGGCGATGGGCGGGAGATTCGTTGCCTCGATTGGCACCGTGTCGGGAGCGCTGTCGACCGTGCCGTCGTTGACGATGAGTCGGGCGATGTAGTCGCCGACGAGATAGGGGACGAAACTTGCGTGCTCGGATGTGGCATCTTCGATCACCGCGTTACTGCCGGGCGGTCGGGATTCGAAGCTCCACTGGTATGTAAGCGGATCGTTCTCGGCGTCGTGGGAGCCGGAACCGTCCAGATACACGGTCGACAGCACGGGTACCGACTGCGCGGGGCCGGCCTCTGCCTCCGGTGGAGTGTTGTCGGCATTGACATCCACCGGATCTGGAGCACTGTCTTCGAGCCCATCGTTGACGATCAGTAGTACTGTATAGAGGCCGAACTTGTCGGCCAGAAAAGTCGGGGTCCGGCTCGAGGGATCGGACAACTGGGCCGTGCTGCCATCCGGCCTCGAGTCAAAGGCCCAGGCGTAGGTGAGATCGTCTCCGTTAGCGTCATGGGATTCGTTCCCGTCGAGGGTAACTATATCCCTGACGTTGACGGTCTGGTCATCGCCGGCATCGGCCACTGGGGGCGTGTTCACGGCAACTACGGTTACATCAGTGGGCTTGAGACGCGGATAGAGATCGTTGAGTTCGAGGTAGAGCTTGTAGGTGCCGATCTCGTGCAAGACG
Source organism: bacterium (assembly GCA_003354045.1). Taxonomy (GTDB): domain Bacteria; phylum Desulfobacterota; class Binatia; order UBA1149; family CAITLU01; genus PIVZ01. Next base: position 16,455 of record PIVZ01000010.1, on the reverse strand, counting down.
AGATTGGGCGTCGCCGTCGTCTCGCCGTCGAGGGTCGCACCGCCTACTGGATCGGCCTGCCAAAGCGTCCATTGATAAGTAAAAGGATCTCCTTCCGGGTCGTAGGAAGCGCTGGCATCAAGTTGCAGAACCGTTCCCACCGGCCACTCGATGTATTCATCGGTAACAGCAACCGGCGCACGGTTGTTGATATAGGACACCACCAAGACCGGTGCAGCGTCGCGATTGCTGTCGAAAGACTCTGCCCACCGGTCGAGGATATACGGCGTTGCCGGCTCAACAAGCAGGGTCAGGTCGTTGCCCTGAACCCAGTCTGGATCCTCAAATACCTCTTGAAGTTCGGGTTCAGGGGCGCCCGACATGACGCGCTCTGCGGTAACCCATGTGCCGAAATCGGGGAAGGACTGCGTGCGCATGCCACGGCACTGCAGCCCACTCAGCGAGCCCGCCGCTTGTGAGAATGGTGCAGAGTCTTCAGCCTCGACGATGCACCAGGTGCCTTGGGCGGGCGAACTCTGATCATCGGCCGGCGTATACAGCATCGCCGCCGAGTCCAAGAACACTCCCTGTGGCACCTCGACACCGTCGAAATGCATGCCGACTAGCCGATTCGCGTACTGGGAGGCGAAAATCAGCGGGGCACCCAGGTTCACGGTGCCGCTGCCCAACTCGTACGCATCGGCGGCCGACTCCGCAATCTGCGTACAAGTCTGAACAAATGCGTCACTCGAGAGAGGGATATTCCACGAATCCAGATCTGCCGTCACCGTGTTGCAGGCGTGCGCCTGAAAGCGCGTGGCCTCGTCGTCATTGATACCGGTGGTCGCGAAGTCGATGAAGGCGTCGTCGCTGGGATACAGCGTTCTGAAGATGGTAAGAGCCACGAGGTAGCGGCCTCGTTTGTTGGCCTTCTCACCGCCGGAGCCCATAGATCATAGGTTGGATCGTTTTCTATCCAGCGTTTGAAAGCCCACCCGGCGGGAGCCACTCGCAACCCCAGCTCATGCGCGATCGGGACGTAGCCCGTGTCCTCTCCCGGCAGTCCGCGCAAGCTGTCATAATCCTCGGGAAGGGCGCCTTCCGCTCGCCAGCTCATGAGCAGTATGGTCTCGGCCCCGGGCACCCAGGTCTGAATGAAGGCATGGAGGTCTCTTACCGATTGGTAGCGCGCTTCGCCACCCAGGGATTCCGCGATCCCGGCTTGCTCCTCCTGCAGTACTATGTAGTCCCAGGCGTCAGACTTGATCTTGTTCTGGGTGGTTGTCGAATCTAAGTGGTCCGCCAGCGTGAAGCTTGTAGGATTACGCATTGACACATCGGCTGTACGACCGGACGATTCGACAACGTTAAGAACCTGCACGCGGACGTCGTCCAAGAGCTTATTGCCGATGAGAAGAATCTTCACATCGGGCTCGACGGCGTGAGCTTTCATGGCCCACGGCCATGAAACGATGGTCATGGCCAATGCCCCGGCGATGATCGCCCACGAAACTCTCCCGCGCATACCAATACGTTGCCCAATCCAGTTCGGGATCATGGCGAATCCTCCCAATCAAGTTGTCCTGGGGCCCCCGGCAAAAATTCGTTCGGCGAGCCCGCCCCCGTAGGTCCTCTTGGACCAGCCCTCTAGCCTCGGCTATTCATGAAAGCTCGTCGCGAGGTTGCCAAGCGTACGCCAGTTCGGATCGAACGTAGAGACAAGCGAGTAAGGCATACTGACAGCACCTCGCCGAGCGAAAAGCGAGTATGGCCGACGATGGTATGCGCTTGGCTGTCGCAGCAGAGTGATTCACGAATAGTCCGGGTTAAGTTCCGCGGACTTTCTACAGGCACGGGGTGGGTTTTGTAAAGACTCTTTTTGCATTTTCTTTCGCACGGACTCCGAATCGTCGCACAACTCATCTTCAGGCACTGCCGAGCAGGAGCCAACGCTATACGCTTAATTGCGATGTAATGTGAACTAGCTCACATTACAGAAAATACTTATCGACTCCATTAGCTGGGGCGTTGCCAAGTTGAGCGAGCGATCGGCAGACCAGGGCGATGAACGACCCGGCGCCGCAACGCTCGCGCGTAGCGCGCTCGAGCGGGAGCCGGGACACGTGAAGTGCCCCGACTCCGGGCCAAGCGGTGGCTTGATGGCAAGTGCCCGGCGCAAGGCTCAGGGTTCTCCGGCTAGCTCGGAGGCGGGCCTTTGGCCCTGAACTTACCGGTAACGTTAATGTTGAACCCGGAGTAGTAGCCCTCCCAGCAAGTGGTCCCGTTGCTGAGCTGCATCCTCACCAAGCCCGTCAGCGGCGGGGCCGGAGTCGAGGGGTTGCCGAAGTCGCCGCCTTTGATCTTCACCTTGGCCCGAGCCTTGCCGGCGATACCCTCCTTGAGCATGATCGAGGCAACGCTGTCGGTCGCCGCCGCCTTGTCGTTGTAGCGGAAGCCGCTGCTCCCGAGCGCCTTCCAGCACGGACTGCTCGAGCAGGTGCCCATCGAAGGCACCGAAGCCTTGCCAAGCGGCTGGGTGCCCAACGAGTTGTCGTAGAGACACACCGTATAGATCGTGGCCGCATTGGCGACGGGGTTGAGGAACTCGCCAACCGAAGTGGCCTCCCCCTTGTTCCAGACCCAGACGACTTTGTCCTTGCTGTTGACCACCTTGTCAATAATCGTCAGCTTGGACTTGTAAGGCTCGGCCTGGCGGCAGCCCACCAAGGCCGACGACGGGCAGGTGCCCGGCAGCGTCGTGCTCGTGGTGCTGGTAGTAGTCGTCGATGAGGTGGTGCTTGGCGCCACGCCGTCTAGACTGCCGTTTGCATACACGCGCTGGGAGTAGATGTCGTAGTTGGTACCACTCCGGTAGTCCTTCCAGGCCGTGATCGCGCCGCCGGCGCCGTCGCTGACCATCCCGTCATGGGATGACTGATCCCATGACGTCTGCTCGTCGGAGGCCGTGGAGACTGCCAGACCGTTGGTGGCCCACGTGGCCGCGCCGGAGCTGTTCAGGTGTTGCATGTAGATGTTGAGATCACCGGTACGGTCGTCCTCGAACAGCACGATCACGCCGCCAGCGCTGTCGGAGACAAGATCGTTCACTGCCTGGTCACCGACGACGGCGCCCACCTGTACACCGTTGTGGGTCCACTGCTCCGTGCCGGCGGCGTTCAGCCACTGAACATAGACGTCGGTGTCCCCGGCTGGCCCCTGCCGGTAGTCGTTCCAGGCAATGAAGGCACCGTTCAAGCCGTTTGCAACGATCCTGGGCTGGGTATCGTAGTTCCACTCATCGACCACGGCCACGCCGTTGGCGGCCCACTGGACCACTCCCGCAGAGTTCACCCGCTGGGCGTAAATGTCCGAGTAGGTGGCGGGTCGGCCGTCGTCCCAGGTGATGATCGCGCCGCCTGCGCCGTCGCTGACCATCATGATGTCGGTCTGGTCGCTGGCAGCCGTACAGATCGGCACGCCGTTGGCCGTCCACTGTGGAGCGCCCGAAGCGTTTACTCGCTGGGCGTAGATGTCGTCGGTGCCGCTCACCGTGTCAAATTTCTGCCAGGCCACTATCGCGCCCCCCGAACCGTCAGCTGCGAGCCGAGGGCTCCAGTCTCCGGCACCTACTGTGGCAGTCAGGGCAACCCCGTTAGCGGTCCACTGCGGCACCCCCGAGCCGTTGAGGCGCTGCACATAGATATCGTTGTCGGGAGTGCGCCTGTCCTGCCAAGCGACGATGATTCCCCCGGCTCCGTCGCTCACCAGGTCGCCAAGGAATTGCATGCTGGTGGCAGCCGTTACGGCCACGCCATTCGCGGTCCACTGCGCAATCCCGGAGGCATTCAGCCGCTGCGCGTATATATCGGACTCCGACGGCGACGAGCCCGCCCGTTCATCGTCCCATACAATGAAGGCACCTCCAGCCCCGTCGCCGAGGATCAGCGGGTTTCCCTTCCAGGGCGTCGACGTGCAGTAGGGCACCCCGTCGGCCGCCCAAGTCGTGGATCCCGTGGAGTCGATGTGCTGCGCATACAGGGTCGAGTTCCCATAGCCACCGTTGCGCCAATCCCTCCAGGTAATGATCGCGCCGCCTGAACCGTCGGCTCCGACGGCGGCGTGGAGTTGAGTGTCCGTCTGCGTGCAGATCGGCACGTTGACGGTCGGGTTGCCCGGCCAGGCCAGAGCAGCCCGTAGCGGCAACCATGCCCATACGAGCAGAGCCGCGGCCAAGATCAGATTCCAATTGTTAAATGTGTGAAATGCCCGTACCTGCATTTGTGCACCCCTTTGGTCCTCCCAGATGGGAGCCAGGTCACAGGCAACTCGAGCAGCAAATCTTGGTGGGATCGCCCCCTACTCGCGACACGCGATCCGGCCGGATCCCCCATGGCCAGACTTCGCGCTGGGTTCTATTGTATGCCTCAGTTGAGGGCCTAGCAACGGAAATTCTCTCCTAAAGACGACACGAGTAGCGACCGGGCCGCTTGACGGAGCCCTAGCAAGTCAGCAGCCTGTGGCGGGACCGCAGGTATTCGTACGTGGGTGACGTGAAGATATTGCTGGATGGCAACGAGGTATCCGGGCGCGACGGGATGACCATACTGGACGTCGCGCAGCAGGAAGGCGTGGAAATCCCCACCCTGTGCCACAGTCCGGATCTCTCCCCGGCCGGTGTCTGCCGCGTCTGCGTGGTCGAGGTCGAGGGGGCACGGGCGCTGGTTGGATCGTGCCACACGCAGATCGCCGCCGGCATGGTCGTCCTTACGCGCTCGGCCAAGGTGCTCGCGGCGCGCAGGGCCGCCGTGGAGCTCATGCTGGCCGACCACACCGGCCCCTGCCTGACGGATGCCAATGCGAAGAACTGCCTGCTGCACCGGCTTGCGTCCGATGCGCAGGTCGGGGCGCCGAGATTTCAAGTAAGAAGGCCGCGTTACTACCCGAAGGAGGATTCAAATCCATACGTCGGCCGCGACCTGTCCAAGTGCATCCTGTGCCGGCTGTGTACGCGGGCCTGCGACGAGATAGCCGGCAAGGGAGTGCTAGCGGTCGGCTATCGGGGCTTTCGTTCAAAGATAGTCGCGGACTTCGACGAGCCCCTGCAAACGGAGGTCTGCCGCGATTGCGGTGTCTGTATCGATTACTGCCCCACGGGAGCCCTGTTCAAGCCTTCAAGTGAACCGGCGCGAAGCTCGAGCCGAGATGGACGGCAAGAACCGTGAGGGCTCGGCGGCTTCAATGAAGAACTCGAAGCGGGAAGATCTCTTGGCCTCGCTAGAACGAGCCCAAGACGAGCACGGCTATTTGACGAGAGAACATCTTGTCGAAATATCCAGAACACTGGACATTCCTCTGAGCGACGTATTCGGGGTGGCCAGCTTCTACTCCTTCCTCTCGACCAAGCCACGGGGCCGAAACATCATCAGAATCTGCAAGAGCGTACCCTGCCATCTGAAGAACGCGCAGACGGTCATCGAAAGCGTGGCCGCCGAGCTCGGGATCGGCCCGGACGAGATCACCGAAGACGCGAGATTCTCCTTGGAGCAGGTCGGTTGCATAGGCGCCTGCGACATGGCGCCCGCCATGCTGATCAACAACGATTTTTACGCCAACCTCACGCCGAGCAAGATCGCGCGGATACTCGGCTCCTACGAGTAGGCCTGAGGAGAGGAGACCAGTGCCGCAACAGCGCATAGTGCTTGCCAACTGCGAAGTCATCGATCCACGGGACATCGAGACCTACGTGGGCAGAGGCGGATTCACGGCACTCGCCAAGGCGCGCGACACGATGAGCCGCGAAGACGTGATCGAGGCCGTCAAGGCATCGGGCCTTCGCGGACGCGGCGGGGCCGGTTTCAGCTGCGGCATCAAGTGGGAGCTGGCAGCCAAGACCCAGGCGCCGGAGAAGTTCCTCATCTGCAACGCCGATGAAGGCGAGATGGGGACCTTCAAAGACCGGCACATCCTGGCCAACGATCCGTTCACCTTGATCGAGGGCATGGCAATCGCCGCCCACGCCATCGGAGCGAAAACCGCCTATATCTATCTGCGCGCGGAGTACCACTATCTCGCCGATGTAATCACCGGCGCCATAGATCAGGCGAGACAGAAGGGATACCTCGCCAACCTGGACGTGCAGATGCGAGAGGGCGCCGGCTCCTACATGTGCGGCGAGGAGTCAGCCCTCATGAACTCCATCGAGGGACACAGGGGGGAAGCCCGCTTCAGGCCGCCTTTCCCGCCGACCGAAGGATTGTGGGGAAGCCCGACCATCATCAACAACGTGGAAACCTTGATGAACATCGCGCCGATCATCGCCAACGGGCCCGACTGGTTCAGCAAGATCGGTACTGCCGACAGCAAGGGCACCAAGGTATTCTCGGTTAGCGGCGACGTGGCCAGGCCGGGAGTCTACGAGCTCGTCATGGGCAGCTCGCTCGGCGAGCTGGTAACGGACCTTGCCGGCGCGAACGGCGTGAAGATGGTCCAGATCGGCGGCGCCTCGGGGAAGCTAATTCCCGGCGACGCGCTCGACACCAAGCTGTCCTTTGAAACCGTTCTCGGCTCCGGCGCGGTCACGGTCTTCAACGAGAGCAGGTGCGTCATCGACATCGTCCACCGCGACCTCGAGTTCCTGGCCGACGAGTCCTGCGGCAAGTGCACACCGTGCCGCGACGGAACCGAGGCGATGGTCGAGATCCTCGCGCGGATGAGCAAAGGCGATGCCATGGAGAAGGACATAGGGGCGCTCGAGGACCTGTCCCAGGTGATGATGCTTTCGTCGCTCTGTGGCCTCGGCCAAGGCGCGCCGATTCCAGTACTGGACTCGCTCGAGCATTTCAGGGACGAGTACGAGCATCGAATTGCCAGGTCGCAACTCTTGAGACGCCTCCCCGGCAGCAGGCACCCGTGATGACTACTGCCAATACTGAAAGCAGGTACCTCTGCCCTTATTGCTCTGCCACCTGGGACACCTTCGATGGCCTCAAGACCCACGCCCTGGCCGAGCACGCAAACGAACCGTTGCCGACTCCGGATGGGCTCGTTCGGCTGAGCGTCAACGGCCAGGCCTACGAGGTCATGGTCGAGCCCGAGTGGACCCTCTACGACCTCATCCACGACAAGATCGGGCTCACCGGGACAAAGATGTTCTGCGACCGCGGAGCCTGCGGCTCGTGCACTGTGATCATGGACGGGCGGGCGATTCTCTCCTGTATGACGCTGGCGATCGAGTGCGGCGGCGCCAACATAGAAACCATCGAGGAGGTGGCCAGAACCAACCCCGCGTTGATCGAGAAATACGTCGAGCATCACGCCATGCAGTGCGGATACTGCACGCCGGGCTTCGTCGTCACCGCGGCGAGTTTGCTGGCCGGAAACCCCGACCCGACCACAGACGAGGTGGCCGAAGCGCTGGCCGGTAACCTGTGCCGCTGCGGCACCTACCCCCAGCACCCGATTGCAGTCGTGGAAGCCGCCAAGAAATCGCGAGAGGAAAGGTGAGACGCCATGGCCAATGAGGAAGTGGGCAAGATGGAGGAGATGTTCGACAACCTCCGGGCCGACAAGTACCCACTCGGCAAGTACGGCCAGATCGGCAAGCGCGCGCCGCGCCGCATAGACGGCATCCAAAAAGCGAGCGGGTCCGCGGAATACACCATGGACGTGCAGCTACCGGGAATGCTGCACATGCGATTCCTCACCTCCCCCTACCCTCACGCCGAGATAAGGAGCATGGACACCAGCAAGGCCGAGGCGTTGCCGGGTGTGAGGGCGGTCCTTAGATACGACGACCCCGAGCTGCCGGTGCTCGCCGATGTCGGCGGACACGTGCAGTCGGCCGAGAAGGTGATACCGGACATAGCCTACTTCCAAGGACAGGAAGCCGGCGCTGCGGTTGCGGCCGATAGTGAGGCCATTGCCGAGCAGGCACTCAGGCTCATAGAGATCGAGTGGGAGGAACGACCGTTCGTGCTCGACCCCGAGGCGGCTCTCGAACCGGACGCCCCGCTAGCAAACCCCGAGATCTCGCCTTACCGCAACCACTACAACGAGGGCATCTTCGACGTCATCGAACTCGGCGACACCAAGAAGGGCTTCGCCGAGGCCGACGAGATAATCGAGTTCAAGGCAACCAGGCGCCTGCATACCTGGGCCGGACCCGAGCGGCCCTGCGGCGTGTTCAGATGGAACGGCGACTGCCCCGAGGTGTGGGTCAAGCAGCAACGGCCGCATATCGCGAAACGGGTCATAGCCTCCTGGTTCGGCGGCATACCGATGAACAAGATCCGCATTCACTGCCCCTACCAGGGAGCGAGCTTCGGCGGATGGAGCCAGGTCAGCTGGAACATGGCCGGCCACTACTGCGCCGCGGTCATCGCCAAGCGGCTGAGCCGGCCGGTCAAGTGGACGTTTACGAGAAGGGAGGACTTCTTCGGCGGCGAGATGGACGAGGGAGTCTACTACTTCAAGGTCGGCGCCAAGAAAGACGGAGCCATAACTGCGGTGGAAGGCCGAGGCGTGGTGGCCAACCAGCAATGGCCGGCCTTTCACATCCTCAAACACCTGATCGAGAACACCAGGATCGCGAACATCTACGGCACCTTGGTGGCGGTAATGGTGAACAAGGGGCCCAACGTTCCCACACGATGCGAGCAGAACGCCAACACGTTCAGCCAAACCCTGATCTTCGACCACGTCGCCGATGCGCTCGGCCTCGACCCCATCGAAGTGGCCCTCAGAAACGACGGCGCCGACGGTCACGACACCGACTGGCTGGACGAGCGCAAGAGAGAGCGTGGATTCGAGGTAAAAGACAGCCTGCGAGAATGCGTGGAAAAAGGTAAGGCGGCCATCGACTGGGACGGCAAGAAGCACCCTCCGGGCAGCAACAGGCTACCCAACGGCAGGATGCACGGTATCGCCTTCACCTGGGCGCACGAATGGGACGACTCGGCCGGCTCGAGCGAGATGGCCATCCGCATCGAGCGCAACGATGGGACAGCGAGCATCCTCAGCATGGGCGCCGACGTCGGCGTGGACGCCGAAAGCTCATACTGCCAGATAGCCGCCGACGAGCTCGGCATGCGCATCGAGGACGTCCATTACAACTCGCAGATCGACGTCGGCTTCTTCAGGATGACGCCGGACTCTTCGACCAACATGTCGATAAACGGATTCGCGATCAGGCACGCCGCGAGGATTCTCAAGAGACAGATCCTGGAAGCGGCCACCGGCCCGGTCGCCACGACCCAGCGCGGCAGCTTCGCCCCCGCTTTCCCTGATACGAAGCCCGAGGACCTCGACATCGAAGACAGCGTCATCTTCGTCAAGGCCGACCCGTCGAAGAAGATGACTCTGGCGGAGCTGGTCAAACCTTCCGGAGCCGCGGGCCCCATGAGCTCACACGAACACGTGGAAGACCGCACCCCCTTCACTGCCCCTCTGTTTGCGCTCGGCTACCACAGCCAAACGGGGACCTACAAGGCCGATCAGCCGCGACCGCGCTTTTGCCGTCAGGCCCACTTCATGGAGGTCGAGGTCGATACCGAAACCGGAGAGGTGGAGGTCACCAGAGTCGTCAACGTCAACGACGTCGGCAAGGCGATAAACCCGCGCTCCTGCGAAGGACAGCAGTACGGCGGCACCTACATGGGAGTGGGTCGCGCCAGAAGCGAAGAGGTCATCCACGACCCCGTGACCGGCGTCATGCTCAACGGCAATCTTCTCGACTACAAGATCGCCACCATCCTGGATTCCGGTCCGATCGACACGCTCTTGGTGGAAACCGGCATGGGCTACGGGCCGTACGGAGTGGTGGGCATAGGCGAAGATGTCGCCACCGTGGTGCCGGCCCTGCTCGGGCCCGCCGTCCACAATGCCATCGGCGTGTGGGTCGACGACTTCCCGATCACGCCGGACAAGGTGCTGGCGGCGCTCGGCAAGGTGCCGGCAGGTAAGGCCCGGGAGCAGTAGGTGAAGCGATTCGTCCACATAGACGCAGGTTCGGTAGACGAGGCGGTCTCGCACCTCAGGCGCTACGGAGCGGCTGCCAGCGTAATTGCCGGCGGCACAGACCTGCTCGGCAAGATGAAGGACATGGTCCTGCCCGAGTACCCGGAGGCCGTCGTCAACCTGAAGAGCATCCCGGGCCTGGACTTCATCGAAGAGAGCGCCGGAGCGCTCACCATCGGCGCTCTCACCCGGCTCGAAGACATCGCCAGCAATCCGATCGTCAACGAGCGTTATACGGCGCTTGCCCAGGCGGCTACGCGAACGGCCTCCCCTCACCTGCGCGAGATGGGCACCCTTGCCGGCAACATCTGCCAGGACATCCGCTGCTGGTATTACAGATGCGCGGACAATCGCTTCCCCTGTCTGAGAAAAGGCGGAGGACGCTGCTACGCCATCGACGGAGACAACCGCTACCATTCGATCTTCGGCAGCAGCGTCGAGGACGGCTGCTGCGCAGTCCACCCGAGCGACACCGCACCGGCATTGATCGCGCTCGATGCCACCATCAAGACATCGAAGAGAACCGTGAAGGCCGAAGACTTCTTCCTCGTCGATGTGTGCAAGACGACCGTTCTCGACACAGATGAAATCGTCACGGAAATTCAACTGCCTGCCCCTGGCGACAACACCGCGAGCGCCTTCAACAAGGTCGCCATCAGGAAATCCATCGATTTCCCGATAGTGAACTGCGCCGTGCGGCTGACGAGCTCGGACGGCCGGATCAGTGATGCGAGAATCTGCCTCAACGCCGTTCACATCACCCCGTACCGCGCCCTCGAGGCGGAACGCAGCGTAGTCGGCAAAGAGGTTGACGAGCAAAGCGCGGAAGCGGCCGCTGCCGCCGGTGTAGCGGCCGCCGTACCGTTGCCGCACAACGCCTACATGGTTCAGATAGCCAAGACCTTGATCAAGAGAACCATTCTCGCCTCTAGCCCGGGCTGAGTGACCGAGCCCCCGATACCTGAGCAGTAACGACGGATCTCGAGCCATGAAGATCTTGGACGACCTGATAGCGAGCTTGAACGGAGACGCTCCCACCCGTCACGTACAGGTCGGACTGTTCTGGACCGCAGTCTGGAGTCGCGGGTGCGGCCTGGCCTCGACCACGGGGCCCGAGGAGGGCAGGTACGGGACCAGGTTCGTCGAGGACGCCGGCAGTCTGACTACAAAGAGCGCTCTCGAGCTGGCCAGCCTTGCCTATTCCGAGAGCAATCTGGAGACAGGCATCGGCGTGGCGGCCATCAACTCCCTGATCGAGATCGACGAGAGCCATTGCGTGGAGTTGAATGCCGGCGACCTGCTGATCGAGCGCGGCCGCGACAAGAACGTCGCGTTGATCGGCCGCTTTCCATTCGTGCCGGCCCTTCGCGAGGCAGCGGCACACCTCTCGGTGCTCGAGCTTCGCCCACAGCCCGACGAGCTTCGCGCCGAGGAGGCCCGAAAGATCGTCCCGCAAGCCGATGTAGTGGCCATCACTGCAAGCACATTGGTGAACCATACATTGGAGGGGCTCCTCGAATTGTGCGACGACGACAGCTTCGTGGTCGTCCTCGGACCGACGACACCGCTCTCGCCCGTCCTGTTCGACCACGGCGTTGACGCGCTCTCGGGCACGCGCGTCGTCGAGCCGGAGCTCGCGCTGCGCTACCTCGGCGAAGGTGCCATTTTCAAACAGGCCGAAGGTGTCCGCCTGCTGACCATGGAGAGATAAGCGCGCTCGAGCGAGGCTTCTATTCCAGGACCGCGCCTTTGCACGCGGAGCTCACGTGCTTGCGGTACCTTTGCATGTAGCCTGGCGGCGTCTCCCTGACTACGGGGATCCAGGCCTTGCGTCGCTCTTCCATCTGCTGATCCGAGAGATTGACCGAAAGCGTCCGCGCCGGAATGTTTACGGTGATCTCGTCGCCCTCCTCGAGCAGCGCGATCGGACCGCCGCCATAGGCTTCGGGCGAAATATGCCCTATGCACGGGCCCGAGGTGGCCCCGGAGAAGCGCCCGTCGGTTATGAGGGCCAGCCGCTTGTAGCCCTGCAGGTCGAGCGCCATCGTCACCGCCAGCATCTCCGGCATGCCCGGCGCACCTTTCGGCCCTTCGTTACGGATAACCAGCACCTGCCCCTCCACCAGCGTGTTCTCCCTGATGGCCGCGAGGCAGTCTGCCTCCGACTCGAACACCCTGGCCGGGCCGCTGAACACGCGCATGTCCTCAGCCACTGCCGACTGCTTCACCACCGCCCCGTCCGGCGCCAGGTTGCCCGTGAGTATCACGGTTCCCCCCTCGGGCAGTCGTGCGTTTTGTCGGTCCGGGATTACGCTCTCGTCGGCGACCACCGCCGCCTCGACAACCTCGGCCACCGTCCGGCCGGTAACGTTTAGCGCATCCAGGTTGAGGTCCGCCTCGACTCTCTTCATGACCGCAGGAATGCCTCCGGCCTTGTAGAGGTCGAGAATCCCGTGGGGGCCGTTCGGCGCAATTCCGAGAATGGTCGGGATCTTCTTGTTGTACTCGTTGAAGGTGGCCAGTGGCAGTTCCTGCCCGAGGCTGTGAGCGATCGCCGGCAGGTGAAGAGTCGCGTTGGTGGAGCCGCCGATGGCCAGATCGACCACTATCGCGTTCTCGATGGCCTTCGCCGTCAAGATCTTTCTGGCGGTCAGCTCTTCATCGACCATCTCCACGATTCGTTTTCCCGACCTGTGGGCACAAAGGAGCTTTTCCGTATGATAGGCAGGCACGTTCGCCGAGCCCGGAAACGCCAAACCGAGAGCCTCGGTCAAACACTGGAAGGTGTTCGCGGTGCCCATGATCTCGCAGGCTCCGCAGGTCGCGCAGGTGGCAGTGGCGAACTTGTCGGCCAAATCCTCGTAGTCCTTGTGCGACACGCTGCCCTTCATCGTCGGCTTGAAGCGGATATCGAAAGCGTTAGGACCGCCGGTCACGAAGATCGTGGGAAGGTCGAGCCGGGCTGCCGCCATGATCATGCCGGGGACGATCTTGTCGCAGCTCGCTATCATCACCACAGCGTCGAATCGCATGCTGCGTATGTGAGTCTCGACGGTATCCGCGATGAGATCCCTCTGAGCGAGGATGAAGCGCATCCCCTCGTGACCCATGGCAATCCCGTCGCACGGCGCCGGCACGTTGAACTCGAACGGCACGCCACCGCCCACATGAATGCCATCCTTCACTCGCGCGGCAAGGGTGCCGAGGTGCATGTGGCCCGGGTTGATCTCGGTGAGCGAGTTTGCCACCGCAATCAATGGTTTCTCACCGCTCTCCTCGACGTCTGCCCCGGTGCCCTGAAAAATGGTCTTGCGAACGACACTGACAGGGAAGTCGCTGTCATCGAAAATCGCCCCACTCTGTTGCTTCTTTGCTGCCATCTCAGATCGTCTCCTCGTAGTCGTTCCCTTCGCGCACGGCCGTCAGCTGCCCTCTGCCAGGACTTGCTTGGCGTACTTCATGCCCGCGGTGGAGTCCGGACCATAATAATCCGCCCCGATTCGGTCGGCAAAACCCTGCTCGATCGGCGCACCGCCGACCATCACCTTGACCCGGTCGCGCAATCCCGCGCTCTTGATGGCCTCGATGGTGTCCTCCATCGCGACCATGGTCGTCGTAAGCATGGCAGAGAGCCCGACCAGCTGCGGCGCATTCTCTTCGATCGCCAAGACAAATCGCTCGGGCGAGACATCCGTTCCGAGGTCCACGACGTCGAGTCCCGCCCCTTCGAGCGCCATCGCCAGCACTCTCTTGCCAATGTCGTGAAGATCGCCCTCGACCGTACCGAGAACCACCCTACCCAGCGATTCGACGCCACTCTCGATCAGTGCCGGTTTCAGGATCTCCAGCCCGTTCTGCATCGCCTTTGCCGCCACCAGCATCTCGGGCAAAAAGTATTCGCCTTGTTGGAACAGATCACCGACCTCCTCCATCGCGGCGATCATGGCCTCTTTCATCAAGACCTCGGGACTTACGCCTTGTTCGAGAAGCTCCTCGACACGACCGGCCACCTCGTCCACCTTGCCTGTCTTCACCATCTCTCTGAGTTGTTCCATCGTGCTCGTCCTCGCGATCGGCCCTGCGGCAGTTTGCGCGGGCTGTTGTCAGTCTGCCGGCTATGCCCCCGCCAGCTCCGGGTAGCGTCCATACTCGCGCGCAGCATCGACCATGGCCAGATAGTTCTCCGGCTTGCATCCGGGATGTATGGAGTTCGATGAAGATATGATGTAGCCGCCGCCGGGGCCCGCAGCCGCTATGGTGTCGGCAACGTTCTTGCGCACCTCTGCGGGAGTGCCGAAGACCAACAGGAAGCTGCAATCGATATTGCCGAGCAGGCAGGCCCGATCGCCGAAGTCCTTCTTCACCTTGCCGATGTCCATGCACTGCGGCTGAATCGGGTGGATGCCGTCGAAGCCGGCCTCGATCAATGCGGGCACCAGAGGAAGGAGGTCGCCGTCGGAGTGCTTGATGATCTTGCCGCCCCGCTCGTGGACGCGGGCGCAGATCTCTCTGTGATAAGGACCGATGAACTCATCGTAATGAGCGGGACTCATCAGTGGTCCCGGATTGTGGGCAAGATCTCCCTCACAGGCGATGAAGTCCGCGCCCTTCTCGAACGCACGATCGACCACCTGCAGGCAGTGGTCGGTAACCAGGCGGGCCAACTCACGGACAAGTTCCGGGTCGAGGATATAGGCCATCAACAGCTGCTCCATCGAACCGAGCAGCGTCCACGAGAGCTTGAAGGTGGCCGGCATGTGATAGGCGATCGACTTCTCCGGGAAGGTGGAGCGGAACAAGTCGAGCATGAGGAAGTCTGCGTCAGCAGGCTCGCGCATGCTGAAACCCTCGAGGTCGGACCGCTCCTTTATCGGCCCATCGACCGGATAAGGCTCGCCATGCTCGCTCAGGTGGTAGACCACGCCCAGGGCATCTCTCATGTGCTCCTTGTCCACCCGCTCGCGGGGCGCAAGCGAGACCGCAGTCACGCCGTCCAGGTCGAGCTCGCGCACGAAGGCCATCAATCCGCCAAGAAGCTGGAAGCGCTCCTCGTCGCTCATGTCCATGAGCAGCTTCGGCTCGGGAAGGTCGTCGGGGGCGACGAAGTTCTTGGCTATGCCGATGATCGAGGACTCGTTGTAGGCCATCTCCCAGATCGGAACCATGTCCGGCTGACGCCGCTCCAGGGCCGCCAGTACCCTTTCCCTTCCGTTCATCGCCCATTCCTCCCGTTGGGCCAACGATACTGCCGCTCCAGGGCTGCCGCCAGTTGCAGCGGCCTACGACGTCCCTGCGGTCGCCGTGCCGGGCAAGCACGAAGTCCGCCGATACCACCGCCCCAGGGCAGCCGCCGCTTGCGGCGGCTGCGACATGGCCGAAGTCTCCGTGCCCGGTGTGCAGGAAGGCGGCATGCACCCTTGCGATATTCTGGCTTGCACGTAGTCTAGCGGCGCCTTGCTAGCGGACTCGACAAGACGTCGTCACCGCTCTCTTGCGACGGACAGGCTCGGAGGGTGCGGTGCACAAGCGGCACACGTGCCCGCGCCCGCTATCGATTCGACCGAACGAGAGGCCGGCCGACCGATGGCGACAGGGGACGTGCATGCCTGACCTGGGCGTCGATTTCCTCGGCATCGCGCTCAAGAACCCGACCGTTCTGGCATCCGGAATCCTCGGCGTGACCAGGGCGTCTTTGGCTTTCTGTGCGCGCGCCGGAGCCGGCGCGCTTACCATCAAGTCGATAACCAAGGAGCCCAGAGACGGGCACCCCCTGCCGATAGCCTGCGCGTTCGAGGCCGGACTGCTCAATGCGGTCGGCTACGCGGGTCCCGGATACGAGGACGGGCTTTCCGAATACGGTGACTTGAAAGACGTGGGTGCTCCCGTCTTCGGAAGCATCGTTGCAGGAGATGCCGAGGAGTACGCGTTTCTTGCCGAGAGCTTCATTAACCAGCTCGCCTTCGACGCCTTCGAGATACCACTCTCGTGTCCGCACACTCCGGGCTTCGGCGAGTTGGCGGGTCACAGCACGCCGGAGGCGACGCACGAGATCGTCACGGCGCTCAAGTCAGTGACCGGCGTTCCCCTGATCGTAAAATTGTCGGCAAACGTCAGCGGCATCGGCGCGGTGGCCAAAGCCGCGGAAGAGGCCGGCGCCGATGCCATATGCGCAGTGAACACGCTCGGACCGGGCGTCGTTCTGGACACACCCACATCCAAACGGGTCCTGGGCTTCGGCAGCGGCGGCATGTCCGGGGCGGCATTGCGGCCTGTCGCATTGAGGGCTGTTGCGGAGGTCTACGAACACGTAGAGATCCCGATCATCGGCACCGGCGGAATATCGACCGGCGAGGACGCCGTCCAGATGCTGATGGCGGGAGCCTCTTTGGTCGGCATCGGAACGGCTGTGGTCACCAGAGGCGTTGACGTCTTCTCCATGGTCAGTGCCGAGCTCGAGAGCTT
>PIVZ01000349.1 GCA_003354045.1 bacterium | reverse complement strand
GTCGTATCTGCGCTTCGTCGCCAATCCGGCCGACGATCTGAGCCTCACGCGCGTGATCAATGTGCCACCGCGCGGCATCGGCAAGGTGAGCCGCGAGCGCCTGCGACAGGCGGCCGAGAAAGCAGGCGGGTCGTTGTGGAGCGCGATGAACGACGATGGCGTCCTCGATCAACTCCCGGCTGGCGCGCACCGCCGTCTCGGCGACTTCAGGAAGGCCGCGGCCGAGTGGCTGCAATCCTCCGAGAAGGCCGTCTCGCCGTTGCTCAGACGGATCCTCGACGACACAGACTACGAGGGATTCCTGCGAAGCCGCAGCGAGGACGACCCCGAGGGCAGAATCGAGAACGCCCACGAGCTGGTCGCAGTCGCCCAGACCTTCGACGAGCAGTTCGACGCCCGCGAGTTCGATGAGGACGACCCCGAGCACGTCCCGCTCACGGCCTTCCTCGAGCAGGTGGCCCTGGCCTCCGACATCGACAGCCTCGAGGCGCGCGGGCGCACGGTCACCTTGATGACGGTCCACAACTCGAAGGGCCTGGAGTTCGGCCACGTCTTCATCGCCGGCATGGAGGAGGGGATTTTCCCGCACTCCCGCGCCCTCGAAGAGGACCGCGACGGCACCGAGGAGGAGCGGCGTCTTTGCTACGTGGGCATGACGCGGGCGATGCGCGAGCTGACCCTGACCCATGCCCGCTCGCGTCACGTCTTCGGCAGCACCCAGTACAAGCTGCCCTCCCGCTTCCTCGATGAGATCCCCACCGAGCTGATCGAGCGCGAAAGAAGTGCCACCAGAGCAGCACTGGCCGAGCGCCCGCAAGCGGCCGCCGATGAGGCCGTCCAGCTCTCGTCGATGCCGGAGCGCCGGGCCGGCGGCGGACGTTTCAAGCCGGGGATGCGGGTAGTCCATCCGATGTTCGGCAGCGGCACGGTGCAGAGGTCCGACGGCAGCGGCGAGCAAGAGAAACTGATCGTCCAGTTCCAGCGCGCCGGGATGAAGAAGCTGGTGGCCCGGTTCGCAAAGCTGGAGATCGTCTGAGGCTCACCGCTGCGGGTACGGCGTCCGCGGCCGGTGGCGCTTGCACACATCGCCCTGCGAGATCCGCTAGTATGCTCGTAGAGGCTTCGGCCTGCGCGGTGCACCGGACGGGTTCGCGCGAGCAGATCAGTGCAGGCCGGCGCCGCTAGTGCGGGCTCGAACGGGAGACTCACGATGACGGCTGTAGAACAGAGGATTCAGACCGTTTGCCTGCTGATACTCAGCGCCGTGGCCGTGGCCGGCGCCATGTACTGGCTGCGGCCGGTGATGATTCCGTTCGTCCTGGCCCTCTTCATCTCGCTCGGCCTGAGTGCCGCCGTGGATTTCCAGTGCCAGCGTTTCCGCCTACCGCGCCGCGTGGCCCTGCTGACCACCTTCGTGATGGCGTTGCTGGCCGTCCCGCTGTTCGGCTCCCTGCTTGCCGCCTCCGTAAGCGAGCTCTTTACCAACGCACCGGCCTACGAGGCCCACATCGGCGAGCTCATCCAACGAATCACCGCGGCGCTTCCGGCCGAACTGCGCGCGCTGACGCCGGAGACGGCCTTCGAGCGGATCTCGCAGGTGTCGGTCGGAACGGTGAGCGGCGTACTGCTGGGTACGACCAATGCCATCTTGAAGGTACTGTCGAATTCCTTCCTCGTCTTCATTTTTGTGCTCTATCTTTTTCTCGGGTCGAGTGGCGCCAGAAAAGCGCCGGGCAGCACCTGGGCAGCTATCGAGTCGCGCATTCAGAGTTATCTCGTCGCCAAGGTGGTGATCTCGGCCGTAACCGGCTTCATCGTCACCGCGGTGCTGTGGATTCTCGGCGTCGATCTCGCGCTCGCCTTCGGGATGTTCGCCTTCCTGCTCAATTTCATCCCCAGCATCGGCTCGATCATCGCGACCCTGCTTCCGCTTCCGGTTGTGCTGATGAGCCCCGACATCTCGGGGACGGCGGCCGCCCTGGCGATCGCCGTCCCCGGCGCGATTCAGATCACCATCGGCAACTTCGTCGAGCCGCGCGTGATGGGCGATGCGCTCGATCTGCACCCGGTCGTGGTGCTCATGAGCCTCATCTTCTGGGGAATGCTCTGGGGCGTTCTCGGCATGCTGCTGGCGACCCCGATAACCGCCGTCCTCAAGATCCTCTTCGAGAAGCTCGAACCGACCCGCCCGCTAGCGCACTTGATGGCGGGCCGTCTGGAAAGCATCGCTGGCTCCGAACTCTAGCCCGCAAGAACGACTGTCACCGCTGACGTGGTGGCGACGGCGCAGCGAAGGTGACTAGTCGATTGCGTCGGTGCACTGACGCGGCGGTGGCCTGCGCCGGCAATCGAGATGGGTTTGCGATTCGTAATCCTGCCGCGGTGCAAGGCGAGCGCCTACGAAGTAGAGCGGTCTGAACACCGTCCACTCGAGGATGGTACCCACGGGGTGCATGACGTAGGACGCCACGCGTAGCGGGTTGCTGCCTTCCTCGTCCTCGTAGGGCGGGACCGCTGAGGCCGGCGCCGCCGACAGCGCCAGCGCCAGGACGGTGATTGCGGCGACCGCGGCCAGCCGCTTCCTACTACTGCCAACTGTGGCGCCCATTCTCTTCGCTGTTCGATCCATGCCTTGCCTCGCTACGGGGCGCCACGTCCGGCCACAAGGCCGGCGCCGCTTGCCCACAAAGAATATATACACCACGGCGCGCCAATGCAGCTAGCGCCATCCTATCCAGCTTCTCTGGCGGCCGAGCTCGCCGGGATTGGCCCGGTAGGAATAGTAGCGATCCGGCGAGCAGCGCGTACACGGCCCGCAGACCTGTATTGCACCTGCCGGAACGCCGGCCGCACTCAGCAGGTGCGCGTTGGCCTCGCGCAGATCCACGTGCGGCTTGCCCTCACCGCGTGCCACCGGCAGGCCACGCAGCTCGAAAAATTCTGCGACTTCCTCACCCACCTCGTAACAACACGGCCCAATCGAGGGTCCCAGGGCGGCCAGCAGAACCGAGGCGGGGAAGCCGGCGCGTCCTGCCTCGGCGACCGCTTCGGCGGCGATATTGGCCACCGTGCCGCGCCAGCCGGCATGAACGGCAGCGGCCCAGCCACCCGCGGCAGCGACCAGCAGAATCGGCACGCAGTCGGCGGTGCGCACGGCCACCACGCCGCCGGCCGCGGTCACAGTGAGTCCGTCAGCGCTCGCGGGCGGGGCGCCTGCGCCCAACTCATCCGCCCGCACCAGACGCGCGCCGTGCACTTGGGCGACCTCGGTGGCGGGCGGCCCGCCGCGGCGGCGGCCGCCGAAGCCGCACACGAGGCCAGCGATCTCGCACCAGCCGGCCGGCACCAGCGCGCCACCGCGGTCATCTGCCGTGTCATCGCCATTGACTGGACCGTTTACTGACATGCTCGCTCGCGCCCGGACCGGCAGCTGGCTTGCCAGACCGAAGCGCCATGATAGCCTGCCATGTTTGTGAAGGTCCAAGCCGGTCCCTATGCGAGTCGGGCTTGGGCGTGACGTGGCGCTACTTCGGCCTCTCTGTGGACCACCAGGCGATCAGGGGGGCGCCAGGAACTCGTGAAGAAGGCGATCAAGATTCGCGGGGCGCGCACCCACAATTTGAAGGGCGTAGACTGCCGAATTCCCGCGCGCAAGATATCGGTGGTCACTGGGGTCTCGGGCTCGGGCAAGTCCTCGCTCGTTTTCGACACCCTCTACGCCGAGGGCCAGCGCCGCTACGTGCAGTCGCTATCGACTTACGCCCGTTTGTTCCTCGAGCAGATGGCGCGCCCCGACGTCGATTCCATTACCGATATCCCCCCCGCCATAGCCCTGGAGCAGAAGAACGCCATCAAGAACGCGCGCTCCACGGTAGGGACGATCACCGAGGTCCACGACTACCTGCGGCTCCTCATGACTCACGCCGCCACCGTCTACTGTACGGAGTGCCGGGGCGTGGTGCGCAGCGAAGACGTGGCCTCGGCGACCGCAGCGGTGCTCGGGTGGCCACATGGCACCCGCGCGGCGTTCTACACCACCTTGTCCTTCCACGGCATGGACGAGGGCGAAGCCGTCGCCACCCTCACCAAACAAGGCTACGCGCGCATCTTGCTCGACGACCAGACGGTGGCCATCGACGAGGCCCCGGAGGGGACTTTCGCGGCCGGCAGCGCCGACATCGTCATCGATCGCTTTGCCATCGACGAGGGCCGCACCACGCGCATCGGAGAGGCGCTGCAAAGGGGATTTCATCTCGGCGGCGGCTCGGTGTCGGTCCTCGCACTCGACGGAAGCCGGCGCCAGCGCTTCGACCAGGCCTTCGCCTGTTCGGACTGCGGCCGTGAGTTCACGCCGCCCACGCCGCATCTGTTCAGCTTCAACAGCCCGCTCGGTGCCTGTCCGTCGTGCGAAGGTTTCGGCCGCATCATCGACATCGACTACGACAAGGTCGTGCCGAACAAACGCATGTCGCTCAAGGACGGCGCCGTCGCTCCCTGGAGCACGCCCGCCTACACGGATTTCCAGCAGGAGTTTCTGCAGTCGGCCGAACGCCTCGGCTACTCTACGCAGATCCCGTTTTCGCAGCTGAGCGAGGAAGCCAAACACTGGGTATTCGAGGGAGACCGGGAGAACTCCGGCGTGAAGGGGTTTTTCGAATGGCTCGAGACCCGGCGCTACAAGACCCACGTGCGCATCCTGCTCGCGCGCTACCGTAGCTACGGCACCTGCGGTGCCTGCGGCGGCGCGCGGCTCAAGCCCGGGGCCCTGGCCGCGCGCATCGGCAGTCGCAACATCGCCGATCTGGCCGCGATGAGCATAGACAAGCTCGCGCGGCTGATGGCCCGTCTCGAGCTCGACGAGGCGGCCCGTGAACGCACGGTCTCGGTGATGAGAGAGATCCGCAACCGCCTGGGCTATCTCCGCGAGGTCGGCCTGGGCTACCTGACCCTCGACCGTCAGGCTCGCACGCTCTCGGGCGGCGAGGCCCAGCGGATCCACCTGGCGGCGGCTCTCGGCAGCGCGCTTACCGATACGCTCTACGCACTTGACGAGCCGACCGTTGGCTTGCACCCGCGCGACGGGAGGCGGCTGCTCAAGGTGCTCAAACGACTGACCAAGATGGGCAATACCGTGGTCCTGGTAGAACACGACCCCACTCTCATCAACGGCTCCGACCACCTGATCGATCTCGGCCCCGGCGGCGGCGCCCGTGGCGGTAACGTTCTCTACGAGGGCAAGCCCTCGGGACTGCCTGCAGCCGAGACGGCGACCGGGCGCCTGCTCCTCATCCGTACTCTTCACCGCCAGGAGAAGCGCAACGGAAACGAGGAAAACGGAGCCATCGTGATCAACGGCGCGCGGGCCAACAACCTGCGGCTCGACCGCGTGGAGATCCCGCTAGGCCGCCTGGTGTGCATCACCGGTGTCTCCGGCTCGGGCAAATCGACGCTGGTC
>PIVZ01000941.1 GCA_003354045.1 bacterium | reverse complement strand
TAACGTCCGTGCATCCTGTGCAGGTCGCGACCTTGTGGAACGGCGAGTCGATCGCCGGCCCGTACACCTCGTAGCTCACGATATTTTGCAGCTCCCGTATGTTGGGAATGCTCCAGTCGGTGTAGCCCGCGAAGCCACTGCCGGCGAGGTAGGAGGAATAAGCGGCCTCACCCCCGCGCCCTGCAGCGTCCGATAAATTCCAATATGTCAACCAGCCGGTGCTTGCCGGCCTCCCGGGCCTCCCAGCCGGCGGTAAGAGCCGGTAAGAGCCCGGGGCGCTGGCGTCCTTGTGTTCGACGAGGAGCAGTCGCGCGCGCTGCTCGGGACCGAACATGAAGTCTCCCAGCGCGCCTTCTCCGGTCGCCAGGCGCAGCGCGAGGACGCGCGGTGCGTGTCTACGCAGCAGCGACTCGACGTTGCGGTAGAAACGCTCGGAGCCGTCGTTGGTCACCACCACCAGTCTCGAGATACGCCCGCCACGTTGGACGCCGGCCTTTTCGTCGGCGTGTCGTAGCCCCAACTCATCGGCGGTGAGCGCTCGTTCGGCGCCTTCCAAGCCGCGAACGATTCTGCCCGCCGATTGTGCGCTTTTCAGCGCGTCCAGCAGGCCCGGTCCGATCTCGACCTCCGTGGCGCAAAGCTCAGCGCCCGCCCAAAGCGGCTCGGCGCGCGCCGAGATTTCACTCACGAGGTGGGCGGCGACAGGGTCGTCGTTGAGCTTTCGCGGTAGGCGCAGCGCGTCCATTGGATCTCCTCGGCCGTTCTACGATCGCGGTGGTGCGTCGCGGCTTCGGCGCTCACCGACCTGAGCGCTTTCGGATTCACGCATCGACGCTGCTCAGGAGCAACAGACAGCCGGGTCACCCGAGCTTCTCGATCCAGCGCGTCAGGAGCGCGAACTCCTTGGCCCACCCGGCGCGAAATTCTTTCTCGATGCTCGATTCGATCAGTGTGCCGAGGCCGAAAATGTTCGCTTCGATGACCACCTCGTCGGAGCGACGACACTGGCGCTCAGAGGTGGCTTCGATGCGGACTCTGCCGCGCGTCGTGATGACGTCGTTCCGCGGCTTGGCCTTTGGGTGGAGCTCTTTCGGCTGGACCATGCGCCACGTCCACTCGTTCCGCGCGCGGTCCAGGGTACCGTGATCCTCGTATGCAAAGCTCTCGCCAATCAACGCTTCGACCGGCCCAGGAAGGCTGAGCTTAGGTACAAGGCGGAGCTTACGTGAAGCGTCCGTGACCTTGAGGACCTCAAAGTTCTTGTACTTCAGCTCCTCCAAATACAGGACACGAACATATGCCGGGTCCAGGAAGACGCGCCAGAAGAGGTCGGGCGTGAACGGCAGCAAG
>PIVZ01000940.1 GCA_003354045.1 bacterium | reverse complement strand
AGGGAAGCGCCGAACCCCGGCGCCACGCATGCCGAGTCGAGCGCCGACTCCCACACGCCTACCCAGGTGCCTAGGCCATCGGTGGCGATCTGCGGGAAGAGGTCGTCTTCCGTATCAACCTCCGCCGCCCCGTTGACCATGACTACGTCCGTCCACGACAGCGGCAGGACGCCCTCGTAACGCGCGGCAGCGGAGCCGATGTCCTTGTCGGTCGGTCCGCCGAACTCTTCGGTCTGCCAGAGGGCACGGAACACACCGAAGGTGTCGCCCACGATCTCGGCCGAGCCGGAGCTGCCGACGTCACCGAAGGCATTGCTGTTTACCACCGCAGGCGCCGACCATGTCGCGCCGCCGTCGGTGGAGCCGGAGTGGAGGATGTCGTTGTCGGGTCCTATGGTTCCGCCCAGGTCGTTCTGTGAACGCCAGACCGCTACCCAGGTTCCGTTGTAGTCGGTCGCCAGCGACGGGAAGTCGTCCTGTACCATCGTGCCCGCCGCGTTGGTATTGAGCGGCGCCTGAGCGCTCCACGGCACGGCGGTCGGGTCCGGCGTGGTCGCCACGAGGATGTCCTGGTCGGTCCCCAGGCCACCCGCGGCTTCCTTCGACTGCCATACCGCCATCCAGGTGCTGCCGTCGGTCGTCATCGCGACGGCG
Organism: bacterium; assembly: GCA_003354045.1. Classification (GTDB taxonomy): domain Bacteria; phylum Desulfobacterota; class Binatia; order UBA1149; family CAITLU01; genus PIVZ01. Next base: position 696 of record PIVZ01000940.1, on the reverse strand, counting down.
CCGTCGTTACCGGTGTCGGAGCCGGCGGCGGAGTTCAGCGGCGCCGCCACTGCCCAGCTCGCGCCTCCGTTGGTAGATGTCGAGAACGCGATGTCGCGGTCTCCACCGAAGAGCTCGGTTCCCCAGGCCACAGCCCAGATCCCCGCCCAATCCGTCAGGATGAACGGGAACTTATCGACCACGTCGCCGCTGGAGGCGTGCACGTTCACCGGCACGGGAGCACTCCACGTCGCTCCGTCGTCCAGCGAGATCGCATAGAAGATGTCGAAGTCGCTGCCGATGCCGCCGAGGTCCTCGTCCGACTGCCACACCGCTATCCAGCGGCCCTGCCCGTCGGTGGCGATGTGCGGTCGCTGGTCGTCGCCGATGTCGGCCCGTGCAGTCGTATTGAGCGCGCTCGGGAAGTTCCAGGTAGCGCCGTTGTCGGTCGATACCGAGTAGAGGATGTCGTAGTCGGTGCCGATGTCGCCCGGGCCGCCACCCGGCAGGGTGCTGCTCGAGGTCGAGGTCGAGGTCGAGGTCGAGGTGCTCGTAGAGCTCGCGCCACCGCCGTCGGGCAGGCTGGTGCTGGTCGTGGTGCTCGTAGAACTCGGCGGGAGGCCGCCGCCAGATAAGAGATCATCGGTGGACTGCCACACCGCTATCCAGGTGCCGCGCTCGTCGGTGGCCAGGTGCGGTCTCTGGTCGTCGCCCAGG
>PIVZ01000939.1 GCA_003354045.1 bacterium | reverse complement strand
CGGCCGTCGTAGCAGAGGCTCTCCGAGATCGTCGCCTTGTCGACTCCTGGGTTCAGCGTCGGCAGAGGGCCTGTCGGACCGACCCAGTTGGTGCGTACCGTCTGCACCAGCTTGCCCTTCCTCAGGTCGTCCCCGTTGTTCTGGTAGCCGTAGTAGAGCTGCTTCAGGATCCGATCCGCGGCGGCGCCGTCCTGCTCCCACACCTCCGTCAGACGGCCCGCCCGGTCGTAGACGTAGCGGAGGTCGAAGTCGGTGCTGAACGCGACGTTCTTGCGCGTCATGTTGCCGCGCGCGTCGTAGTCGTAGAACGTCGAAGCGTTGCCCGACGGTCCCACCTCCGGGTGCTTCTCCTGGACCAGGAAGCCCCGGTTGTCGTAGACGAAGCGGCGCTCCTGGCCGCAGGTCCCCGTGTCGTTGAGGCACACCTCGCTCAGGCGGTCGGCCACGTCGTAGGTATAAGAGGTCTCGAGACCGCCGCCGTTGCAGGTCCCCGCCCAGGCCGCGTCGCGCTTCTCGCAGAGCGTCACCAACTGTCCACGGTTGCCGTAAAGCTCCGTCGTATAGATCCAGCCGAGACCCGACTCCTGCATGATCCGCGACTGCCGCGTCTTCACCCGCTCGCCCTCGTAGGCGAAGTGCGTCGGCGGATTGGAGCCCGGGGGCTGGATCGTCCCCACCCTGCCGAAGCGGTCGAAGTCGCTGTAGGTGGTCTTCATGCTCGCGCTACCCCACACCGATTCCGAGGTCTTCCACCCCAGGACGTTGTAGGCGGTCGTCTTCTCACGGACCACGATACCACCGGTGGCCGGGTAGCGGATACGCTCCTTCACCTGACGTCCCAGCCCGTCGAACCGGAGCTGCTGCCAGGCGAGCGAGGCGGTGGCGGTGCAGGTCGTTTGCCCGTTGTTACAGGTCGTCACCGTCACCTGTGGGGTGAGGCTGCCGTCGGCCTGGGTCGGCAACTGGTAGTCATAGCCGACCCAGGCGCTCTCGGCGGGCTGCTCCTGGATCAGGCGACCCTGGGCGGCGTAGGAAAAGGCGGTCTCGACCCCGCCGGGTCGCGACTGGTGCTCGCCAGGCCTGTCGAGGCGTCGATGTCGAGGTCCGAGAGACTCAGGAGGTAGGCCGCGTTGCAGACGTCGACCTCGTCGGCCGTCTTGAGAACGCCTGCCGTGTAGGTCCGCTCGACCCGGTACGACGCCTCGCTCTGCTCCGGTACCGTCATCTGGCAGAGGCTCGGGTAGTTGTTGTCGAAGCTCAGGTCGTTGTTGTCGCCGCCGTAAGAGAGCGCCCGGCGGACGTGACCCAGGCCGCCGCTCTCCGCGTTGCCCGGGTAGAGGAGAGTCAGGAG
>PIVZ01000348.1 GCA_003354045.1 bacterium | reverse complement strand
ATGGTGGTGCCTGCAAGCGGATGTCTTGGCTTGGACAGATCCTCGACGACGTCGAGGCGTGGTGCTGGAGAGCTCTTCTGGCCGCTCATCGATAAACTCCTTGTGCGAGCTGTGGCTCTGGTGTGCGGGTAACTATTGCCTATTTGGCGCTCCTTTCCTACCCGTTCGGGGCTGCCGCCCGGGGGGCAGGGAGGGCAGTGCGCTCGGTCGGGCGGCAAGTCTCTGTAGAAAACCACAGTCACCGTGAACCCCATCGCTAAGCGGTAGAGGCCGTGACAAAATGCGGAAAGGGTCAACGGGTATTGCGCAAGGGGCGCCCCTGAAGACAGACACGACCAACGGCGGTGGTCGAGAGGTTGCTGTCTGCGGTGGCAGCCCGGCCCGGCCTACGGGCTGAGCCTTCCATCGTGCCCCGAGGCCAGAGTTGTCATGAACACTGGGTGGACGGCGAGCGCATCGCGAGCGGCAGAGTTTCTCGCGACGACGGTAGATGCATTTCTCCATTCGGGGGGTGCCCGGCTCGATGTGAGAGCAAGAGGCCGGGCGCGTCTTGCCCTGGCGGTTCTTGGCGCACTCGTGATCACGGGTGCAATCGGTGCCTGGGCGGAAGCCGGCGACGGGGTGACCGCGTACGTACTCGTCGGGGGCGGTGTCGCCGCGCTGGCCGCCGCGATCACCGTCGTCCTCAGACAGACGGGGTCCCTTTCGCTTACCGGCAATGCGCTGGCCGCGACCGTGGCGGCGGCGCTTGCCGTGCTGGTGGCGCTTGGTGACGGCCGCACGGTTGGCTGCTACGCACTGCTTCCGATCGTTCCGATGCTGGCCGTCTTGGTGGCGGGGACGCGTGCCGGCCTGGTTTGGGGAACGGTTGCCCTGGTCCAACTCACGGTTGCCGGCTACTTGTGGGGGGGCTCACCGGGCGCCGATGTCACCCGGGCCGCGGTGGTCGGGGCTGCGATCATCGGCAGCGCGACGGCCGTGTTGGCGGTGATGGGCCTGGCCCTTGCCTACGAGTACCTGGAGAGTCGCGCGTTCTGGGAGCTCTCACGAACCAGGAGCCAGATGGGAGAGCGCAACGAGGCGCTAGAAGAGAGTAACCGCGAGCTCGACGAGTTTGCCTACACCGTCTCTCATGATCTCAAGGCCCCGCTGCGCGGCATCAGCACCTACTCGAATATGCTGCTGGAGGACCACCGCGAGTCTCTCGGCGAAGAGGTGATCGCGAAACTGGAGAGACTCACTTTCCTCAGCCGGCGGATGGACACGCTCATCAATTCTCTCCTGCATTTCTCTCGCGTTGGACGGACCAAGCTCTCTCTGGCGCTGATACCGGTGGGTGCGATCGTGACCGAGGTGGTCGAGGCGCTCGAGGCCGAGCTCAGTGCACAAAATGCCGAGGTGTTGGTAGCGTCCGATCTACCGCAGGCCAAATGCGACAAAGAAAGGGTCGCCGAGGTGTTTCAGAATCTCATCACCAACGCCGTCAAGTACAACGACAAGCCGCACAAGACGGTGGAGGTTGGCTGTAAACGCCGACCGTTGGGGGGTGCGAGAATCGGTTCTGCAGCTACCGTGTTCTACGTCCGCGACAACGGCATCGGAATACCCGCCGAGCATCTAGGTGCCGTATTCGCGATCTTTCGCCGTCTTCATGCCAGTGACGATTATGGCGGCGGCGCTGGCGCCGGCTTGACCATAGTCAAACGAATAGTGGAACGGCATGGAGGCCGCATCTGGGTGGAGTCGCGCGAAGGTGAGGGTACGACCTTCCTCTTCACGCTGAGCGGTGCCGGGGACACGGCGGCAGCGCGAAGCGTCTCCAGCCATGTATCGGCCAGCGGGGCGAGCGCCCGCGTTGCTGTTCCACTCAGAGGGTGAAGTAGAACGTCGCTCCAGCGCCGGGCTCGGCCTTGGCCCAGATCGTGCCCCCGTGGCGCGTTATGATGCGGTGTACGGTGGCCAGGCCGACACCGTCACCTTCGAATTCCTCGACCGGGTGTATCCGTTCGAACGGTGAGAAGATCTTGTCGGCATGCGCCATGTCGAACCCGACGCCGTTGTCACGCACGAACATGGCCTTGCCGTGCTCGGTTTCGGTGGTTCCGAACTCGATGATGGCCGGATCGCGGGAGGCCGTGAACTTCCACGAGTTGCCGATCAGGTTGTGCAAGACGTCGTTGATGAGTGCGGCGTCGGCACGCGCCACCATGTCCTTCTCGATCTCGAACTCGACGTTGCGCCGTGGGTCGCTCGTGCGAAACTCGTCGGCCACCCGCTCGGCGGCCTCACTCAAAAGTATGCGCACCGGCCTGAGGTCTTCGCGTGTCAGCCTGGAGAGCTTCAGGAGCTCGTCGATCAGCCGTCCAAGGCGCCGGCTGGCTGCACCGATTCTGCGCAGGTAGTCGGTTCCTTCCCCGTCGAGCTTTGTGCGATACCCTTCGAGCAGAATCTCGGCGAAGCCTTCCATTGCGCGCAGTGGTGCACGCAGGTCATGGGACACCGAGTAACAGAATGCCTCGAGCTCCTGATTGACGGCGGTAAGGCGCGCCGTCCGTTGCTCGACCCGCTCCTCGAGTTCTTCGTTGAGTTCTTTGATATGCTCTTCCGCCAGCCGTTGCTCGGTGACGTCCTCGACCATCGCGAAGGCGCCACGGATTTTGCCGCTTTCGTCGGGGATCGCCGTAACCGTCAGGGCTCCCCAGAGGATCTCGCCGCTCTTCCTGACGAAGCGTCTTTCGCCGCGGTAGTGGTCGAGTTCCCCGCCGGCCAGCTTGGCGAATGCCGTTTTGCCCTCGTCTCGGTCGTCGGCATGAAGGACGTCCCTGAAGGTGAGCCGCCTCATCTCCTCCGGGGTGCGCTCGAGCATTTCGCAGGCGGCCGGGTTGGCCCTCGAGAAGTAGCCGTCCAGCTCCATCAAGACGATCGCTATCGGTGCCGCCTCGACGGCCAGATGCAGACTCACCTCGCTCTCGGCGAAACCAGGATCGTCGGAATGCTCGTCGTCAATGGCACGCATCGCACGTTCATCGGCTACAGGGCCCCCCGCGGCTCTTGCAGCCCCCTTGGAAGCCCGAAACGGCGGTCCTCCGGAGGTGTGCGCTCAGCTCTAGCACAGGCGAGGCCCTCTGCGAAAGTCCGGAAATGGTATCGGTCAACCTCTGCGCGGTGACAGTCAGATCGGCGGTGGCGCCGCCGCCATGGTTGATGTAGGGACGGCGTCTACGTGGTGAGGCCGGCCGAGAGAGCGGCCGTGTATGCGCCCGCGATCCGCAGGAGAAGTCTGCCCACTTGTCGCAGCCGAGATAATGGACAGTGCGAAGCCGAAACCGACGCTCCTCAGGGACTATGCGCCGCCCCTCTATTCGATAGAGACGGCCGAGTTGACCTTCGAACTCGGCGAAGAAGAGACGTTGGTGCGTTCGCGTTTGTCCATTGGACGACGGGCCGGTACGGCCGAGGCGCTGGTCCTCGACGGGCGTGAGCTGGAGCTACGGTCGATTGCAGTGGACGGCCGCGCGCTCGAGAGTTCCGAGTATCAGGCAGGCCAGCAGAGCCTGACCGTTCACTCGACACCCGAGCGCTTCGTGCTCGAGACGGTGGTGGCGATCAGGCCGCAGGAAAACACCTCGCTCGAGGGTCTCTACAGGTCCAGCGGCAACTTCTGCACCCAGTGCGAAGCGCAGGGCTTCCGTAAGATCACCTACTTTCTTGACCGGCCCGACGTGATGGCCCGGTTTACCACCACCATCATTGCCGATCGCGAGCGCTATCCGGTGCTGCTTTCCAACGGCAATCCGGCCGGGGGCGGGGATCTCGGCGATGGCCGTCACCAGGCGGTATGGAGCGATCCCTTCAAAAAGCCCTGCTACCTCTTCGCCTTGGTCGCGGGAGATCTCGAGTGTGTGGAGGAGGTCTTCACGACCAGCTCGGGGCGAGGGGTTCCGCTACGGCTCTACGTGCAGCGCCAGAACCTGGACAAGTGCGCGCACGCTCTGGACTCTCTCCGCCGGGCCATGCGTTGGGACGAAGAAGCATACGGGCGCGAGTACGATCTGGAGCTTTTCATGATCGTGGCGGTCGACGACTTCAACATGGGTGCCATGGAGAACAAGGGGTTGAACGTGTTCAACTCCAAGTACGTGTTGGCCAAGCCCGAGACCGCTACCGATGAAGACTACGTCAACATCGAGGGAGTGATTGCCCACGAGTACTTCCACAACTGGACCGGCAACAGGGTGACCTGCCGGGATTGGTTCCAGCTCAGTCTAAAGGAAGGTCTCACCGTCTTTCGCGATCAGCAGTTCAGCGGGGAAATGTCCGCGCGCGCCGTCAAGCGTATCGGTGACGTCCAGGTTCTGCGTGTCCACCAGTTCTCGGAGGACGCCGGCCCGATGGCCCATCCCGTCAGGCCGCAATCCTACATCGAGATCAACAATTTCTATACGGCCACGGTCTACAACAAGGGCGCCGAAGTCATCCGTATGATCCACTGCCTGTTGGGTACACAGGCGTTCAGGCGTGGCACCGACCTTTACTTCGAGCGCCACGACGGGCAGGCGGTAACGACCGACGACTTCGTGGCGGCAATGGAGGAGGCCGGCGGCGCCGACCTGGGCCAGTTTCGCCTCTGGTACGATCAGGCGGGTACGCCCGAGCTCGCGATCGAGCGGGAATACGACGCCGAGGCCAGAATCTTCACCTTGACGGTGAGACAATCATGCCCCGCCACACCCGGTCAGCGGGACAAGAAGCCGCTGCACATTCCTCTGGCAATGGCTCTCCTCGGGCCGGGTGGTAAGGAGCTGCCGCTGCGCATGGAGGGCGAGGGTGGTGCTCCTACGGTTCGTACCCTGGAGATTCGCCGGCAAGTCGAGCGTTTCCGCTTCCTGGGCGTGGAAGCCCGGCCGGTGCCGTCCTTGCTCAGGGGCTTCTCGGCTCCCGTCAAGATAGACACCGGCCATGACGACGATGAACTCGCCTTCCTGGCTGCCCACGATGGCGATCCCTTCAACCGCTGGGATGCCGGGCAGCGGCTGGCCCTGGGGCTGATGCTGCGACTGATCGAAGATCACGGGGCCGGTCGTGAGCTCGAGCTTCCCGGGGCCCTCCTCGAGGCCTTTTCGACGACGCTGGACTCCCGCGGTCTCGACAAGGCGCTGCTGGCCAAGGCAGTCGTGCTGCCGGCCGAGAGCTATGTGGCCGAGCACATGGAGGTCGTCGATGTCGAGGCCATTCATGCGGTGCGCGCTTTTCTCCGCAGATCGTTGGCCGCTCGGCTTCGCGACACGCTTGTGGACCTGTACCGCGAGAACTCGTCCGTGGGGCCCTATACGGCCGAGCCGGAAGCCATCGCCCGGCGTAGCCTGAAGAACGTGTGTCTGGCCTATCTGATGCGTCTCGAAGACGAGGAGGTCCGCGGCATCTGCCTCGAGCAGTTCTCACGTGCCGACAACATGACCGATTCGATCGCCGCACTGGCCGC
>PIVZ01000938.1 GCA_003354045.1 bacterium | reverse complement strand
GCTTGACGTTCTTCGGCCCCTCGGCGCCCAGATAGATCGGGATCTCGCTGCGCCGCGGATGGGTGATGAGCTTGAGCGGTTTGCCCAGCCCAATGGAGCCGGGACCGTTGTAGGGAAGCTGGTAGTACTTACCGTCGAACTCGACCGGCGCTTCGCGGCGAAGCATCTCGCGAACCAACTCGATGAACTCACGCGTGCGCGTAAACGGCCGCGCAAACGGCTGACCGTACCACCCCTCGACGACCTGAGGGCCGGACACGCCGATGCCGAGGATGAGGCGACCGTCGGAGAGATGGTCGATGGTTGTGGCCGTCATCGCGACGTTGGCCGGCGTGCGCGCAGAGATCTGCATGACGCCGGTGCCGAGTTTGATGCGCGAGGTTCTCGCCCCTATCCAGCAAAGCGGCGAAAAGCAGTCAGAACCATAGGCCTCGGCGGTCCAGACCGAATGAAAGCCGAGCTTCTCGGCCTCCACTGCAAGCTCGACAAAATCCCACGGCTGAGGGCCGAAATAACCGATCATCAAGCCAAGGTTCATCTATTTCCACTCCCTCCGACCATCATCGACTAGCGCCTGTTCGTCACTCGCAGCAACTGAGAGTCGGCAGCGCGAACGAGCGCATCGACCTTCGTCGGGCGGTCCTTCTATCGTGGCGTTAAAAGTTTTGACAGCCTCACCGGTGGTCCGACCAGCCGTCGTGTGCAACGCGTATGCGCGCTCCGTCAGTCGTCGGCGTCCGGCGTCGGATCGACTATCTGGAACTCGTAGCGAGTCAGAGTGGAAACGAGGCTCATCAGCGCCTCGAAGGTGACGGGCTTCTTTATGAACGAGCTGCCGCCAAGCTCATAGGTGGTGTGAACGTCCTCTTCCTCGTCCGAGGTCGTGAGCACGAACACGGGGATGGTCGCGAGAGTGGGATCGGCCTTGATCTCGGCGAGCGCCTCGCGGCCGTCCTTGCGCGGCATGTTGAGGTCGAGAAGGATGACCCCCGGACGGGGCGCGGAGTCCGGTGCGGCGTACTTGCCGCGCCGCTTGAGATAATCCATCAGTTCTTCGCCGTGCTCGACGAAGCGGATGTCATTGGCCAGGTGTGCGTCACGGAAGGCTTCCTCCGTCATCAGGCGATCCTCGTCGTCATCGTCGGCGATGAGAATCGTTATTCGCTGTTCCTCGCTGGCCACCTGAGTCGCCCCTCCACGCACGCCCAACAATAATTAATCTCTTCTGACCTCAAGATGAAACTCCCGGGCCGAGTTTTCAAGTAAAACGTTTAGTGGCCCATTAAATAGTCATTTCGGCGGCTCGGCCGCCACCGGCTTCTGGCCCGATCCGCCTGAAACCGCACCCCATCAA
>PIVZ01000937.1 GCA_003354045.1 bacterium | reverse complement strand
TGCCGCTTCTGCCCGATTCGATGATGAAGCGATAGAAGTCGTCGCTGGCCGCGCCGAGAGTGTCCGCGTTGTTGAGTGCCGGCGTCTCGATTCCGGGCACGCCGCTGCTCTCGCCGCTCACGCCGTGGCAGGCCGAGCAGTATATCGAGTACAGTCCATGCCCGTGGGTTTCGATCTCGTCTCCACCCGCGGACTCGCCTCCGGCATACACACCGGTCTCCTTGCGCCTGAGCGAGAGCATGTAGGCGGTTATCGCGTCCACGGCGTCTTCGCCTTCGGTCACCGGCGGCATCAGCGATCCCGGCGAGATGTCCTGCGGACGACGGAAGTGCTCCCTGAGCCAGTAGGTGACCTCGCGTGGGGCTTCCTTGCCCAGGCGCGAGAAGTCGAAATCGTGCTTGGTCTTGTTGCCTACCAGGCTCAGGTCCGGCCCGATGCGGCCTCCCTTACCGTTGACGGTGTGGCAGCCGAGACAGCCCTTGTTCGTCATCAGAGCGCGCCCCTGCTCGAGCAGATCGCCCGCGGCCGCGCTGTCTTCCGTGCCCACCGCTTGCGCGATGAGCCCGTCGGGACCGAACAATCCATCCTCTCCGTGGCACTTCGTGCACGAGGCTACGACGTACCTGGTCTCGAGCATCGGATAGTCCCAGAACGGCGCTTCGCCATGGGCCTCATCCGTCTCGGTGGCGCGTCCCTGTCCCTCGTGGCAGACGGTGCATCCGAATTTCTCGGGATCGTGGATCTCGAGGTAACGGCCCGGATGGGTCTTGAACGGCTGCTGCTGGTCGGCCATGCGCGGATCCTGAACTCCGGCATGGCAGGTGGCGCAGCGATCGACGGCGTTGAGCGCCGGTAGATAATTCTGGACCAGCCGTATCTCGAACTGCCGAGCGGCCGCCTCGCCGAGCTCGTCGGTGGCCTTGTCGGCGAGGATGGCGCCGTATTGCACGCGCAGCGGGCGCCAATCGTTGAACATGTTCTCGCGCAAAGCCGCGGCTGTCATCACGACGACGGTTGCCAAGCTCGCCACGAAGAGCCAGAGCTTTACCCGATACTCAGTTCCCTGCAGCTCACTGTCGCTCATCTGCGAGCTCTCCTGATACCACTAGGGTGTCGGTATGACGTGCCGTCGTTGTCGCGCATCTTGCCTCTCATCAATGCACAGGCCATTGCGACTGACTCCAGTAGAAGTCCCAGTTCGGCCCGCGGAAGTAGGTGCCGACCCAGGTCAGAATGACGAAACCGATGACGAAACAGGTAAACAGCGCGATGGCGCCCATCCGTGTCGAGCCGGTGCGTTTGAGGACAGCGAGCGACCACATTGCGTAGGCGGCCGTGAGCAGCGTCCCGGGGTT
>PIVZ01000936.1 GCA_003354045.1 bacterium | reverse complement strand
CTTCGTCTGGCTGCCCGACGCGATGGCCGGCCCGACCCCGGTCTCGGCGCTCATCCACGCGGCCACCATGGTCACCGCCGGCGTCTACATGATCGGCCGATTGAACTTCCTGTTCTCGATGGCCCCGGCCACCATGGAGGTAGTAGCCTTCGTCGGTGCCGCCACGGCGATTTTTGCCGCCACCATCGGGCTCACCCAGTACGACATCAAGAAAGTGCTGGCCTATTCGACGGTCAGCCAGCTCGGCTACATGTTCATGGCAATGGGTGTGGGAGCCTACGCGGCCGGTATCTTCCACCTGATGACCCACGCCTTCTTCAAGGCCTGCCTCTTCCTCGGAGCCGGCAGCGTCATACACGCTCTCCATCACGAACAAGACATGCGCAACATGGGCGGACTTCGTACCTACATGCCGCGCACGTTCGCGACCTTTTTCATCTCGACGCTGGCCATCGCCGGCGTGCCGCTGCTCTCGGGCTTCTTCTCCAAGGACGAGATCTTGTGGAAGTCCTACCTGCACAACCCCGTCCTGTGGGGCGTTGGTGTGCTGGCCGCAGGGATGACGGCCTTCTACATGTTCCGCCAGGTCTTCATGACCTTCTTCGGCGAGTGCCGGGTGGACGGCCACGTGCGAGAGCACCTGCACGAGTCATCGTCGATGATGACAGTGCCGCTGATAATCCTGGCTGCTGGCGCCATCTTTGCCGGCTACATCGGCGTGCCCGCCGCGCTCGGTGGCGCCAACCACTTCGAACACTGGCTCGAGCCGGTGTTCGCCAGCCACCACGGGGCCGGCGCGCACGTTGCCCATCACAGCCTGGCCCTGGAGTATGGCCTCATGGGGGCCTCGGTGGCCGTCGCGCTCGTAGGCATAGCGCTGGCCTACCTCATGTACATCCGCAAGACCGTCCGAGCGGAGGTCTTCACGGAACTGGCGCGCGGCGTTCCGTATCGCTGGATGTTCAACAAGTACTATGTGGACGAGGCCTACTACGGGACCTTCCTGCGCGGCACGCTGGCCATGTCGCGGGCCTTGCGCTGGATAGACCAGAACATCGTGGACGGCATCGTCAACGGCGCGGCAACCGTCACGCGCATTGGATCGACCATAAACGGCGCCATCGACAACTACGTCGTGGACGGTGCCGTCAACCTTACGGCCGCGGCCTTCCACAGTGCCGGCGGCACTTTGCGGCGCCTGCAGACGGGCAGCATCAACGCCTACCTCTACGTCATTCTCCTGGTGGTGACGGCCGTGTTGTTGCTCGAAACACTTTGATGAGATCGGGGAGCTAGTTGGATGGATAACATTCTCACATACATGACCTTCATCCCGCTGGCGGGCATGTTCGTCG
>PIVZ01000935.1 GCA_003354045.1 bacterium | reverse complement strand
AAGGGATAGGTGGTATTGGAGCCCGTGATCGTGAGCGGTCCCAATTCACTGGGGACACCCTGGACGTAGAAATCCACGAACGTGCTACCGTCGGCGATCGGGAAGTCGATGAACGAGGTTCCGGCCGTCGTCCCGTCGGGGGCGATCAAGGCCACGTTGGGATTGCTTATGGCTACGCGGAGCGTGACTCCCCCGTGGTCGTCGCCACTGAGGGTGGCGCGGAACTTCTGCTGGAGGCCGGCGCCGACACGAAGCACTCCGGTAAACGGATTGGTCACCGTTATGAAGGCCGGAACAACCGTTACCGTGATGAGCTCGGAAGAAGGCGCGAAGCCGGCGTCGAATCCGGCCGCAGTGGCGGCGATCGTCGTTGTTCCGCTAATGGGTGGTTCCGGATAGCTAACCGAGACGCCACCTGCCGCGACGGAGCCCGGGGAGTCGAACGAGTTCACTGCTATCTCTACGGTGACAGAGGCCCCGGTCGTTGCGGTCGTCACCAGCTCGCCGGTGCCGGTGTCGCTGCTGGTGATGGTGACAGTAAGCGTCCCGGCGCCCGCGCTCACTTGTTGCGAGAACTGGATCCCCGTGCCGCCGGCGTTGGGTATCCCCGTACGCACGCTGAACGGATCGTCGGCCAGGAACGCCGCTGTGTTGGTGCTGTGACTGATGGTCAGGCTGCGGATGTCGAGCACCGGTTGCTCGACGGTGACTACGACGGTGCCGTCGCTGAACAGTGCCTGGGAGGCAGTGATGGTCGCCGAGCCGGAAGCTCCTGCCATGCCCTGTACATAGAAGTTCACCAAGGAGGTCCCATCGGGGAACACGAGATCGATGCCGGTCGTTCCCGCGGTCGTGCCATCCGGCGCGACGCGCGCCACCGTGTCATCGTCGCTCTCGACGTGGACGGTTATGCCGCCGTGGCTGCCGCTGCTCAGCGTGACACGATACAGCTGGTGTAGGCCTGCGCCGAGGCGTGTCGTTCCGGTAAACGGGTTGGAGACTGTCATCACGGACGGGTTGACAGTTACGGTGACGTCTTCATCGGATGGATCGAAGCCGGCGTCGAAGCCGGGTGCCGTGGCTGCGATGGTCGTGGTTCCCGCGGCCGGCGGGTGTACGAAATCGACCGAGGCTCCACCGGAGGCCACCGAGGTGGGAGAGTCGTAGGAGTTGACGGCGACGTCCACCGTAACCGATGCTACCGCAGTCTCCGACAAAGTCGTGAGCCCGGCCACTGCGGCGTTGCTGTTGGTGAGCGTTACCGTGAGCGGGCCCGCTCCGGGACTTACCCTCTGGGCGAACTGTATCCCGGTGCCGCCCGCATTGGGGAGGCCCGTTCGCAAGTTGAACGGATCG
>PIVZ01000934.1 GCA_003354045.1 bacterium | reverse complement strand
GCAGCGCTCGGTTATGCGGTGCTGAAAGCGTTTCCGGAGATCCAGACCTTTCGCGACGACGCAGCCGATAGCGACGAGCGAGTGGTCGCCAACCTCCGGCGTATCCAGGACTACCTGAACGCTCGGGCCGAGGCGTTCAACGCCGGGCAGGGCACGCTACGGCTCGAGCCCTTCGAGTGGCAGGAGGAGATCGACAGCCGGAGCCATTGGGTGTTCGGGTTCCGCGTCGGCGACGGTCCACGCAAATTCTCGATGCTCACCCATATGGACACGGTGCCCGCGGGCAACGATGCCTGGCGCCCGTTCGAGCCGCGGCTGGAGACGAAGGCATTCCGGGGCGGCGAGCAGCCGTTCCTGGTCGGCCGCGGCACCATCGACAACAAGGGGCCTGCCGTGTTGACCATGACCGTCCTCGAGGCCGCGGCGAAACGGTTCGACGGCACGGATGCCCTCGACGACTGGACGCTGGAGGTCTCCTTCGATACGGCCGAGGAGACGGACATGAGCACGCCGTACTACATCGATGCCGTCGGCCCGCCGGAACTGGGCATCGTCTTCGATGCCTACTGGTGCGTGCGGGCGGAGAAGGGCATCGAGCGGCCTGTCTTCAGTTTACCGCGCGGCGAGACGGGGGCCGGCCCGCTGTGGATCGCGACGCTGGAGACACCACCCGGTGCGGTCAACCAGATCGCCGGCAGTACCACGGCTCGGATCGAAGGCAGTGACGCGGCCGCTCTCGACCGTTTCGCCGAGGAGGTCGAGAGCTTGTACGACGCCTACGGGTTCGACGACCCCAACTACCGCCGCGCGCCCCTCGTGGTGGAGCGGATCGACTCGGCGGTGGTACTCACGACGACGGTCCTTGGCGCCCAGCACGGCTCGGCCCCCTACGAGAACCGCGCCGACGGTGCCAACCCGCTCGTGTCGCTGGCGAACTTCCTGGCCGGGCTCGTCAACGACGGCACCCTTGCGACGAACAGCTACGGCTACATGGCCCGGTTCATGGCCTGGGGCTGGGGCACGGAGGTGTTCGGCGAGAAGCACCCGGAGCTGCTCGAGCGCTTCGACGAGGTATTCCAGGAGGGTAACGGCACGACGTACGCGCTGACGCGTGTGACGTCGGATGAAGAGTTCGTGAACCTGGCGATCGACATCCGCTATGCACTGGGGCACCACGGCCAGCCGTGGGACGGCACGACGCAGGGCCTGCTACCCGGCAGCAGCATCTTTCCGGAGGTCTTCGAAGACCTCGTCGCGAACTTCAACATCGAGTATCCCGAAGCGGGCTTGACCTTCACGACCGAAAACGCCGTCGCCCCGGACGTGCGCGACCCCGACAGCACCACCTTCCAAAACGTGAGC
>PIVZ01000933.1 GCA_003354045.1 bacterium | reverse complement strand
TCGGTGCAGCTGACTCCCAATGGCTGGAAGACGCAGCCGCCCGTGCAACACTCCCCTCCGTCACACTGCTCGGCGCCCTCGATGATACCGTTGCCGCACTCCGGTATGGTCGTGCTCGTCGTGTTGGTGGTGCTCGACGTCGTGCTCGTCGTGGTGCTCGGTATCGACGGCGCCGTACAACTCGAATTGGCCAAACCGTCGTCGAAAACGTCACAGTCGCGAGCAAGTCCGTCTGCCGCATTCAGCGCGCGGCAAGCGCGGCACTCGGTCGCCCGTTCCAGGCAGACCGCAACATCGCCGGCCCCCACGCAGTCGCCCGGGAAGACGAGATTCAAGTCCAGACCGGCGCAACGGGACGCGAGGTGGCTGGTGAGCTTGTCGGCAGCCGCGCCGATGCGGCCACGGCCGTCGCTGTTGATGGCGTCGAAACAAACCTCGAGCCCAACGGCAGAAGTGATCGAGCCATCGCCTAGCCCGGTCTTCTTGCATAAGAGAAACTCGCTTAGCTTGCGCTGGACCACCTTGCCCGAGTCACGGTTGATTGCGCGCTGGCACTTGGCGCCGTCCACATCGCTTGAACGCAGGATGATCGCCGCGTCCACGTCCGAACCGAAGATATCGAGCTTGAGGCCGAGGCCCTCATCCAAGAAGGCGGTGTTGACGGTAGCCGCGCTCGTGTAGCCGAAATCCGGAGGCACGCCGCAGCGCGATGCCTCGGCCGATACCGTCCTATCCAACCCTCGCTGGAGAGTACGGCTGTTGGCGTTGCGGCACTGGGCCAGCGTCTGCCCCGCCGGCGGTCTCTCGTCGCCAATGCGGCGCAGGCACCTCGAGAATTGCTTCTCTAGCTTCTTATGGACGTCCGCCCCGCGCTTGTTGACCGTGTTGATGCACGACTGCTGGGCGTCGTTTTGCTGGCCAATCGCAAGCGAAGGCACGACAAATAGCGCGATGACGGCCATCAGCGTCTTCGTTCGGTGTACCCGTTTCATGGGTCCCTCCTGTTTATAGCCCCCTAAAGCCCCGGCAAGAGCCGCTGAGCACCCGCCAGGCGCGGGCAGTCGCGGCGGCCAACGCCGGACGACCATCATCATCTCAACGGCGGCGGCGTGGCAAGCGCCCCCCTCCGCTATCTAACTACCACCTATACAAGCCAAGGGAGTCTATCAACGAATGGTCCGGCCGTCGACTGTCTTTGCCCCTGCCGCCTACCGCCTTCTGCGGGCTCCCGTCTGCCCCGTGACTGTCCCGGCGTGCCCCGCTATCGCGGCCGCGCCTCGGCCGAGACGACCCCCCGCCCGGAGGCAGGGGGCAATCTTCAGCCGCGGGGGCCGAAGTGTCCAGGTTGTCGCCCATGGTGCC
>PIVZ01000932.1 GCA_003354045.1 bacterium | reverse complement strand
TGGGTTGGAATTTAGGGGACGTTTGGGAGCCAAACGCAGGCGTTATTGGCGATGAGCCGGCGATCATCCACGACGGCCGGGTGGTCTCGTGGGCCGAGCTCGACCGCCGCAGCAACGCTCTGGCCAGACATCTGCTCGATGCCGGTACGAAGCCGGACGACAAGATCGCAATCTACTCGCACAACCGTGCCGAATGGATGGAATCCGTCTGTGCCGCCTTCAAGGCACGGCTGGTGCCGGTAAACGTCAACTATCGCTACCGTGACGAGGAACTCCTCTACCTGCTCGACAACTCGGACGCGGTTGCCATCATCTTCGAGACGACCTTTGTCGAGAACCTCGAACGCCTGAAACCCGAGCTCGGGAAGATACGGACCTGGCTGCAGCTCGATGACGGCGCGCCCGGCGCCGACTGGGCCGAAGATTACCAGGCGGTGGTCTCATCCGGAGGAGAAGCGCTCGGCAACGAGCGAAGCCCCGACGACCTGCTCTTCATCTACACCGGTGGAACCACCGGCATGCCGCGCGGTGTGATGTGGCGCCAGGAGGACGTGTGGAACGCGCTCGGCGGTGGCGGCGAGCTTCTCACCGGCGCCAACAAGCCGGAGACACTTGACGAACATCTCGACAACGTGAAAGCCGGTCTCCGGCGGCAGAGGCTGCTTCCGGCCTGTCCACTGATGCACGGCACCGGCCTGCTCACGGCAATCAATGCGCTCGGCAACGGCGGTACGGTGGTCACAGTGGGGTCTCGCAAGCTGGATGCCCACGCCCTGTGGTCGGCCGTCGAACGCGACGGTGTGAACGTGATGGCGATCGTGGGCGACGTCTTCGCGCGGCCGCTGGCGGCGGCCCTCGGTGAGAAAAGCTACGACCTCAGCAGCCTCGCCGCCATGATCTCCTCCGGGGTGATCTGGTCGAGCGAGAACAAGCAGGCGCTGCTGGCCCACCATCCGGCCATGGCGCTGATCGACTCGCTGGGCGCCTCGGAGGCCATAGGGCTCGGCGCCTCGGTTTCGGGGGCCGGTGTGGACGCGAAGACCGCCGAGTTCCAACTCAGCGAGCGAGTCAAGGTGTTTACCGACGACTGGCGTGAGGCTGTGCCGGGGAGCGGTCAGAGAGGGCGGGTCGCACGTACCGGTGCTATCCCGCTCGGCTACTACAAGGATGCGGAGAAGACGGCGGCGACCTTTCCCGTGGTAGACGGTGTGCGCTACTCGATGCCGGGCGACTACGCGATCGTCGAGGCCGACGGCAAGCTGTGCCTGTTGGGCCGCAGCTCGCAATGCATAAACACAGGCGGGGAGAAGGTCTTCCCGGAAGAGGTCGAGGAGGTGCTCAAGCGCCACGCCCTGGTCGAGGA
>PIVZ01000347.1 GCA_003354045.1 bacterium | reverse complement strand
CTCGTGCGGGTTCCAACGCGGCCCGTTGCCGGCGAAAAGCTGTTCCAGACTGCGGAATATGATGTATGCGTCGTCGCAGACCCAGGCGTTACGGACGAACAAGGCGCATAGCAGTGACGCCAGCAGCCATGCCGCGATGGTTCTCGTGAACTCGGGCGATGAAGTGATCCTCGCGCGCCATCCCGTGGGGTTCATGCCTCTACATTTCTAGTCGCGTGTCGGCCATGTCAACCGGCCGCTTGCGGCGCTGAACTTGGCGGTCCTGCCATCGTTGGGCTATCGTGCTTTCTTGATGGAAGCTCTCGACTGGCAAGGCTGGCTCGCTTTTGCCGCAGCGGGATACGTGAGACTGCCGCTGAACATCAGCTGCGCGCTATTCGCCGTCGCGCTCATCCCCGTCGTGTGGCCGCTCTGAGTCGAACAGTACCCCGGGCCGCCGCAGGATCGCTTCTCGCGCTCGTGATCGCGGTAGTTTGGCTGTACGGAGACGGACTGACGGGCAACGCCAGAATCGCCGCCCATCACGACAACCTCGACCTGACCAACCCTTCTCGCGTCGAGGCAGCGCGCCAGTGGCGAGAGGGTCGCCTGCCGCTGTGGAACCCTTACAAGCGCCTGGGCATGCCACTGCTTGCCGATCCCACCGCCGGGGCGCTCTATCCGGGCAACCTCCCTTATCTGCTGGGCGACAACAGCCCCCGTTACCGCGCGTTGGAGCAGGTTGCGGCAATCCACGGAATATTGGCTGCTCTGTCGATGTTCTTCTTCCTGCGCACGCTGCGGCTCGACCACACCGCGGCAGCGCTGGGCGCGCTCGTATACGCGGCCAACGGCTTCACCCTGTGGACGGCCGCGAATTTCATCCACATGCAGAGCTCGCTGGCGTGGGCACCCGCGATACTGGCGTGCGTGCATCGTTCCTCTACTGAAGCGAGATGGCGGCCGTGGGCCGCCGCCGGCGGCCTCTGCGTGGCCCTTCAAGTGCTCGCCGGCTACCCGGAGTACAGCCTGTACACGGGGTTGATCGCGGGTGGTTATGCGCTGGCTCTGGCCTCGCGTAGAGGAAGTGCGCCATCGAGACCCCTGTTGGCGGTCACCGTCATATACGCAGCGGGCGCGGCGCTGGCCGCCGTTCAACTCATTCCCGCCATCGAACTGCAGTTAGTGTCGAGAAGACCCGGCTCGCTGGAACTTTCCACGTTCCAGGCAGTACCCGCCTCACCCATGATGCCGTTGGACTGGGTGACTCCCGGTCGTCGCGAGCAGCTATTCTCGGTGCCGCCTGCCGCTACCTACGTCGGCATGCTGGCAATTCCCTTTGCGGTGGAAGGTTTGAGGCGGCGTGGTTACCTGCGCTGGTTTCTTGTCGTGCTTCTGCTGCTCGGTTCGCTGCTGGCCGTTGGCTCGGCAACACCCGTGAGCGCCGTGCTGCATGAAGTCCCGGGTTTCAGCGCCTTTCGTCATGCGTTCAAGCACCTGCTCGAGGTCTCTGTTGCACTGTCCGTGCTGACCGCGGTCGGTGCTGACCGCTACATCAACCGATCGCGAGGTGCGTTGCCCGTGGTGACGATCGCCACCGCGGTCTGCTTGTTGATAGCCGTGGTGCGGGCGACTACCGGCGCTGCCGGAGAGCCGGAGATAGAGCAGATCCGGCAGCGGGGAGCACAGTTCGCCGTGCTGCTCGCTTTCGGTGGAGGACTCTCGTTCGCCATGTACCGGTACTGGCAACGCCCGCGTGCCGCCGTGCTAATAGCCTTTGTCGCCCTGTGCCCGAGCTATTGGGTAAATCACGGCGCTCTTGTCGAACTGAGCTGGAAGGGCGTGGACAGGTATCTCGAGCAACCCGAGGCTGCGCGTCTGATGACGGCGGAGGCAAGGGTACTCGCAATCCGTCTGGCTTTTCAGAAACGCGAGCCCGAGTACCTGCTCGGAGACTTCCCGACCGAGTTCCGGGTGATGGCCATTCACGGCGCCGGGCCCTTTCTATGGAAGCCGCTGGCCGATGCGACAACGATGGTCGAGGAGGAAGTTCTCCGCGACCCGTCTATCCTCGACGGGCGTGTCCCGTTGCTCGATTTGATAGGCTGCCGCTATCTCGTCGCGACCAAGGCACGCGATGGCCGGTTCCGTCATTCGCACTATCTGCGCGAGCCTTACTACCGTACATTGCTCGACGGCAGCGACTACGTCGTCGTCGAGCGCACGGCGGCGCATCCGCTCGTTCACTTCGCAGATCGGGCCTCCTGCGAAACCGACGAAGATACCGCCGCCATGATCCGCGGTTCGCTGCCGCTTGACGTTCGGGACACGGCGCCGGTGTCGTGCGCCGGACGACCTGCACTACCTGCCCGGTTCGCGCCGGCTGCGGTTGCCCGCGTGAAGGAGATCGAGCGCAGCCCGGGTCGCTGGGAATTCAGCACCAATGTGGCAGCCTCCCTCCCTGCTTTCCTCGTGGTCTCCCATGCCGATATGCCGGGGTGGCGTGCCACCATCGACGGCAAGCCGGCCGCGCTCTATCGCTCCTACGGACTCATCCAGGGAATAGTGGTTCCCGGCGGTGAGCATCGAGTCGTGCTCGAATACGAAGCGCCAGGTTTGTTTGCCGGCGCGGCCGTCTCTGCCGCGTCTCTACTCCTGGTCTGCGTGCTGCTGGTGATGGGTGCAAGGCGGCGCTTCACGCACCCACCGGCTGCTCTGAGCTAACCCGGGTTACTGCACCGCCTCGGACGCTCTCCTATCCTCGCGCTGCCTGCTTGGATATATACTCTGCAAGGAACTCTCCGTGGCGTTGAGCAAGAAGATCAAACGCGCACTGCGCGCCGTCGTCTCCGATGTGGGCTTCGTCGAGGGCCCGGCCTCGCTCAGGGTCTACGAGTGCGACGGCTACACGCTCGAGAAGGCGCAGCCAGAGCTGGTGGTGCTGCCCAAGACCACCGAAGAGATGAGCAAGGTCGTCGGCCTGCTGCACTCCGAGGCGATTCCCTACGTGCCGCGCGGCGCTGGCACGGGGGTGAGCGGCGGCTGCCTGCCGCTCGACATACCGGTGATGGTCGGCACCAGCCGCATGCGCGAGATCCGCAACATCGACATCGCCAACCGCCGCGCCACGGTCGAAGCCGGGGTGGTCAACCTCGAGGTCAGCCGTGCGGTGGCCGCACATGGATTCTACTACGCGCCCGATCCTTCCAGCCAGTCCGCCTGCACCATCGGCGGCAACGTGGCGGAGAATTCGGGCGGTCCCCACACTCTCAAGTACGGGGTCACCGTGAACCACCTGCTCGGCCTGGAGCTGGTGCTGCCCGACGGTGCCGTCGTTTACATTGACCGCAGCGCAGAAGCGCCGGGTTACGACTTGGTCGGAGCCTTCACCGGCTCGGAGGGCACGCTCGGCATCGTCACCGCGGCCGACGTGAGGCTCGAGCGAACGCCGGAGGCGGTGGCCACCCAGCTCGGCGTATTCCCCGGCGTTCTCGAGGCCAGCCGCGCGGTTTCGGCCATCATCGCGGCCGGCATCATCCCGGCCGCCCTCGAGATGATGGACGCACTGGTCATCTCGGCCGTGGAGGCCGCCTACCATTTCGGCTTTCCGGCCGATGCCGGCGCGGTGCTCATAATCGAGCTCGACGGGCTGGCGGCCGGCCTCGACGATCTCTGTGTGCGGGTCGAGGACGCCTGCCGCGAAGCCGGTGCCAGCGAGGTGCGCCGCGCGGCCGACGAGACCGAGCGAGCGCTGCTGTGGAAGTCTCGCAAACGGGCCTTCGGCGCCATGGGGCGTCTCACACCCAGCTACTGCACACAAGACGGCGTTGTCCCGCGCAGCCGCCTGCCCGAGATCGTCGAGATCGTCGCCGAGATCTCCGAGCGCCACGGCCTGCGCATCGCCAATCTCATGCACGCCGGCGACGGCAACATCCATCCCCTGGTCCTCTACGACGACAAGGACGAGCGGGAGGTCGAACGCGTCATCATGGCCGGACACGAGATACTCGAGGCCTGTCTGGCGATGGGCGGTTCGGTCACCGGCGAGCACGGCATCGGCGTGGAGAAGCTCGACCTCATGGGGAGTGCCTTCAGCGCAGCGACGCTCGATGCGATGGCGGACCTGAGGGCTGCCTTCAACCCGGAGAACCTCTGCAACCCGCACAAGGTCATTCCCACCGACCGCTCCTGCGTGGAGGTGGTGCGACCGCGACCGCGGGGCGGAGGCTGAGCCGGTGACACTCTCTCGCAAAACCTCGATGTCGATGGACACTACCGCGTTCGCGGCTCTCGGCCCTGGCCAGCTCAGACCGGGGCGCGCCTCTGACGACATAGACGGGCTGACACCCGATGCCGTCATCACCGCGCGCAGCGTGGAGCAGATAGCGGCGGCGCTCGGCGAGGCCCGCGCCCAGGGGCTCGGCGTCATCGTCACCGGTGGCGGCACGCGCGCCCACATCGGCAACATCGCCCGTTCCTTCGACATCCGCCTCTCGACCACAGCGCTGGCCTCGGTGATGGAGAGCAGCCCCGAGGACATGACGGTCACCGTCGAGTCCGGCATCACCCTGGCCCGCCTCAACCGGGTCCTGGCCAAGGAGGGTCAGAGAATTCCGCTCGACCCTCCCATGCCCGACAGCTCGAGCCTGGGCGGGTTGGTGGCGACGAACTACGGCGGCGGTCTGCGCTACGGCTTCGGTACCTGCCGCGACCTGGTTCTCGGTATGCGCGTTGTAGACGGCTGCCTGCGAGAGCTCGAGACCGGCGGCCGCGTCGTCAAGAACGTTGCCGGCTACGATCTGCCGCGGTTGTTCACCGGGTCCTGGGGCACCCTCGGCGTGATCACCGAGCTAACGTTGCGCACCTACCCTGTCGCCGAGCGTCGCCGGACGTTGCTCTTCGACTTCGCCGGCCCGGCCGATCTCGAGGCGGCCCGCGCCAAGGTCTTTCATAGCGACCTGCCGCTCGTCGCCTTCGATTTCGCCACGGACCTTTGCGACGGGCAGCCTTCGTGGACGTTGGCCTTACACGTCGAAGGCACCGAAGAGCAGGTCGCCTGCCAGAGCGAGCGCCTGTGCCAGCTGACCGGCCGCGAGCCTCTCGACAGCGCCGAGGAGTGGTGGAGCCCGGCCCATGCCGACGCCAACGCCTGCGTGGTGCTCAGGCTCGGCGTGCGGCCGGCGGCATCGGTCACCGCCGCGGCACGGCTCCTCAAGGAAATACCGAGCGAGCTGCCAAACCTGGCCGTGGGCGGCCACCTGGGAGACGGAATCGTGAGGGTCTCGGTGCCCGAGGAAAGTGCCGCCGCGGAGAAGCCGGTGATGGCAGCCGCCAGCAAGGTGGCGGCCGAGCTCGCCGGCCGGCTGGTGATCGAGACCGCCTCTGCCAGCCGCAAGCGCGGCATCGACGTGTGGGGCGAGAACCCGGCCTCCATCGAGCTCATGAGACAGATCAAGAGCCGCTTCGACCCGGACGGGATACTCGCGCCGGGTCGATTCGTGGGGGGCCTCTGACACCATGGACATCGGCCTCCCCTGCGTTCACTGCGGTCTGTGC
>PIVZ01000346.1 GCA_003354045.1 bacterium | reverse complement strand
TTCGGCGGTCTTGTGCCGCGTTGACTCGCCGCGGAATAGCCTTAAGGTAGAACGTCTGTGAGCGATTCCCACCCTGCCAATGCAGCGCCGATAGAAGTTGATTCGATCGATATAGAGGCTGCCAACGAGCTTCTCGAGGGGAAGACGGCCGAGGAGCGCGTGGGTTGGGCCCTCGAGCGGCTCACGCCCAACATCATCCTCTCTTCGAGCTTCGGCGCACAGGCCGCCGTGTGCTTGAGCCTGTGTACGCGGCAGTGGCCGGACATCCCCGTCGTCGTCACCGACACTGGTTACATGTTTCCCGAGACCTACCGCTTCATTGACGAGCTTACCGAGAGGCTCGAGCTCAATCTCAAGATCTACCGGGCCGCGGTCAGCCCCGGCTGGCAGGAAGCCCGCGATGGGAAACTTTGGGAGCAGGGGATCAAAGGCATCAACAGATACAACCGTATGAACAAGGTCGAGCCGATGCAGCGCGCCCTCGACGAGCTCGACGCACGCGCCTGGATCGTCGGTTTGAGAAGGACGCAGTCGTCGAGCCGGCGTGAGCTGAGCGTGCTCGGCATGCAGAACGGCTTCCTGAAGGTTCATCCCATCGTCGACTGGAACGACAAGGACATCTACGACTACCTGACGAAGTACGACCTTCCCTATCATCCCCTGTGGGAGAAGGGCTACGTGTCGATCGGTGACTGGCACACCTCAGAGAAGCTTACGGACGGAATGGCCGCCGAGGAGACACGCTTCTTCGGTCTCAAGCGCGAGTGCGGTCTCCACGAAGATTTCGGCAAAGACGACGACGAGTAGCTGCCTACTCGAACTTTCCGTGCCTTCCTGCGCCGGCCGCAAAACGAGCGGCGCCTTCCAGCGTCTCGCCGCTGTGGATTACCTCGAGGCCGCGGTAGAACTCGTTGCGCATGGCCTCCGAGTGGCCGAGTCCCCACTGCTCACAGGCAGAGCGACGGTCGGAACGCATGCATTGCGGTGGGAAGGAGGCGATCTGCGCGGCAAGCGCTTCGGCTTCCTGCCTGGACGTACCGTCTGCGACGACCCGGTCGGCAAGCCCGATCGCGAGTGCCTCCTCGGCGCCGACCGCACGTCCGGTAAGAATCATGTCCATGGCGCGGCCGTGGCCGATCAGCCGCGGTAGCCGCACGGTTCCGCCGTCGATGAGCGGCACTCCCCAGCGGCGGCAGAACACGCCGAACTGGGCGCTCTTCTCGGCAACGCGCATGTCGCACCAGATGGCCATCTCGAGTCCGCCGGCCACGGCGTATCCGGCCACGGCGGCGATCACCGGCTTGGATAGCACCATGCGCGTCGGTCCCATGGGGCCGTCGCCTTCGGAGCGGGTCACATTGCCGCCACCCTCCGAGACGCCCTTGAGGTCGGCACCAGCGCAGAAGTTGCCCCCCTCACCGTGAAATACGGCCACGGCGGCCTGTTCGTCGGCTTCGAACTCGCGAAAGGCTTCCGCCAGCGACTGCGCGGTATGGCGGTCTACTGCGTTGCGGCGCTCGGGTCGCGAAAGGACGACGGTGAATACGGCGCCGCTCTTATCGATGCGTACGGACATGGCACTACCTCCGGCTGCTCGATCGTACTCGATTGGCCGTCTTGGCAGAAGTGCCGATGATCTCAGTGGGCTTTTGAGCCGGATTTTTCGGCCGGGTTTCTAGGAAACCTGGACCGGTTCCACCTCGGCGTCGGTCTCGTCGTCATCGACCCAGGGCGGCAGGATCTTGATCAGCACGTACAAGATGATGATCGGCATGATGAGGAATGCGATGGCGCTGAACACGCCCTCGGCCCCGCCCAGTTCCATCTTGTAGACGGTCAGTCCGCGCAGGCTCTTGGAGAAGAGTTGCCCGCCGATTACCACGTTCCAGCGCGTGCTGAAGATACCGACCTGTATGAGTATTGCTGCGATCACGTAGGTGAGTCGTTTGAGCTCACTCGGTAACGCGGAGTAGCGCGCCGTGGCCAGCATCAGCAGCGGGATGACGGTGCCCAGCATGATCTGCACGATGGTGAGGCTGATGAAGAGCTTGCTGAAAATCAGCTCGGAGAGAATGTGAATGGATTCCTCCGACTCATAGAGCCTGTGGATGAAGTCGAGCGATTCCAGTGAGAGGTCGAGAATGAGCGCGTAAAGCAGAAACGACGCCAGCTTGTCCATGCACGGCATGTCCGGCTGCTTCCCGCGCAGCAGAGACGTCACGTAGTAGATCAGCATGACCAGCGCGATGCCCGATACGATCGCCGAGAACAGGAAGACGATGGGGATGAGCACGCTGCTCCACCACGGGTTGGCCTTGACCGAGCCGAATATGAAGCCGACGTAGCCGTGGAGGATGAAAGCCGACGGAATACCGATCAGCGTGATCGTGCGGACGGCCTTGTGATCGAACTCGATCGACTCCTTGGACAGGTTGGTCGATCCCAAACAGAGAAGCCAGTAGAAGAGCTTCTTCAAGCCGCGGCTCTCCTGGCTCCAACGCACCATGTCTTCCCGGTAGTCGAACCAGATCTCGAGCAGCAGCACTACCATCAGGTACCATGCGTACACGAAGCCGAGCATCGCCATGGCGGAGTTCGGGTTGGGCGTCACCAACATTTCCAGAGAACGCTCCGGATGTCCCAGATGCGCGAGCAGCGGCAGCGGCGCGACGATCATGAAGGCCAGTGCGCACAGCAGCGCCAGCCGGTAGGTAGGCACCAGCTCCTTGACGTTGAATACCTTTTCCAGCGAGGCCAGGATGAACGCACCCGCCACCAGTCCGGTCAGGTACGGATAGATCACTATCAGCAGGCTCCACTGGAGCTCGACCTCGTTTGGATAGATGAAACCCGTGATATGGGTGAGAACGCTTGCGAGATGTTCTTCCACGGCTAGCGCACCTCCCCGTCCAGTCTCGAGTAAAGGACTTTAGGTGCGGTATTGAGCGCCGGCTTGAGAACCTGTAGCTCGTTCATCCTCATCATCCTACGCAGCGGGCTCGTCCGCGTCTTGAGCTCGCCGAACACGCGGGTCTGGGTGGGGCAAACCTCCACGCACGCGGGCAACATGCCCTTGGTTATCCTGTGGTAGCAGAACGTGCATTTGTCCGCGGTCTTGGTCTCGGGGTGCAGATAGCGCGCCCCGTACGGACAGGCCTGTATGCAGTAGCGGCAACCCACGCAGTACTCGTCGTCCACAAGGATTACGCCGTCCTCGGTCTTGAAGGTCGCTCCCACCGGGCACACCTGGACGCAGGGAGGATTGTCGCAGTGGTTACACAGCTTGGGTACGAAGAAGGAGCGCAGGATCTCCTCTTCCTCTTTCTCTACCGGCAGCGGGAAGCTCTTGATGCCGCCCTCCGGGCTGTCCACCGTGGCCTCGAGGTCGGAATTGATCCGGTAGCGCTCGATCCAGGTACGGAAGTAGAACGGCGCTTCGGGGACGTCGTTTTCGGCTTTGCAGGCCTTGGCGCAGTTGCCGCAGCCAATGCAGCGGTCCACCTGGATGCCCATTCCGTAGAAGTGCTCGGTCGGGTCGTACTCTTCCTCGCCGGTGCTCGCCAGCGACGGGATGGGACAGCAGACCGAGACGAGAAGGGCGGAGGCGGTCCCTTCGGCGAGTCTACGGACGAACTCTCTTCTGTTGATGGTCTCTGCCATCTAATTACCCTCCGGGAAGTGCGGATAGTGGCACTGCCAGCAGTCGTAGCTGTTGCCGTGCTCGCCGATGACGACGCGCGGGATAGCGCGGGGATCGAGCTCGACCCCGACGGTCTCCACGGTCACTTCGGCCTCCGGCGAGTGGCAGCGGCCACAGGATTCTCTCAGCTGAGGCTTGCTTGGCAAGTGTAGTCGCGGGTTCTCCTTGTGCTCGGGCGGCGCCACATGGCACGTCTCGCAGTTGAGTCGGCTGTGGTGGGAGATGGCCTTGGTGCGGGCAATCTGTCCGTGGCAGGCCGAGCACTCACCGGGAACCTCGGACGGCGTCGGGTCGTGCGGGTTATGGCACTCTACGCACGGTTCCATCGGGTGGTGCTGGAGCTCGATGATCTGCGGAAACCCGGTAGGCCTCGACGGCAGGTAGCTGTGACACGACATGCAGGCGTCCTTCTTGCGTGGGATCGCCGGCGTGTACTCGAACATGTCCTCGACCGCGTGGTCGTAGGAGGGGCCATGGCAGGTCTCGCACGAGACCGTACGATGGTATGCCCCCTGCTTCGCCTCGGTCTGCTCCTCGTGACACTCGACGCAGACCTGATAGCCGGCGTAGCGGACCGGGAGACTGGCGACCTCTCCCACGGCGTCGGCGCGGTAGTGGCCGATCTCGCCGAACGACTCAGGGACCAAGCGCTGCCGCGCCACGACAAATAAGATCAATAAGGCTGCGAATATGACTCCCAGCCGTATGACTTGATCGGGAACCCTGCGGCGTCCCGAATTCGGTTTTCCAGGCGATCTTGAGCTTTTCACAAAGACTCTCTTCAGGCTTGCAGCCAGATCAATCCGGCGACGGCGGATACGACTCCACCGCTACTCCACTAGCGAGATGTGACTAAAAAGCCGTTCTGCTGACCGAACGTCAGGTGGGATCGACCCCCCAGGTACCGTGGGGGCCGTACGGAATTCTCGGTATTACAGCTAAACGGGCGACCCGTTCCCAATTAAGCAATTCCGGTGCCATCCAGGTGCCGGCGACGGCAGACGGCAGCGGACGGTAACGAGGAAGCGCGCCGATGTCCGTCGCGGGGTTGCGACCGTTGTGACAAGAGGCCGAACCATCAGGGGTTTGGCGAAGTCGATGGCCGGCGGGCAAGCGCTCGAACGTTCATCTTTCGAGCTTAGGCACGCTTATGGATTGTTGAAGTAATCGGCAAGGGTTCTTATATGCGGGAAACCTCGTAGCGTCATTTCCCACAATCGCGAGGATTGCACGCCTTGCCTCGCGCCTCGATCTCGGCCCGAATCCCGGCACCTGGCTCGGTCCCGGGTTCTTCAGCGAACTTGCTAGCGTCGCTTGTCGCCAAACGTCGCTTTTCCGTAGGCGACGGCAGCCTCTTGCGACTCGGGCTGAGCCACCACGCCGAGTAGGGCGTCGCCGTCGGCAAAGGCCGTGGAGCCGGCGCCCATGGCGCGGGTGATCGAGTTCACGTGCTCCTTGGTGATGGCGACCGGCACCGAGGGTTTGGCGATGAGAGTTGCGGCCAGCTTTTCGGTCTCTGCTTCGAGGTCGGCCTCGGGGACCACCCGGTTGACGAAGCCTATGGCCTTGGCCTCGGCCGGTGTGAAGCGGCGGCAGGTCATCACCAACTCCTTGGTCATGGCCGGACCGATTTCGCGGACCAGGCGGGGAATACCGCCCCAGGCCAGCGGGATGCCGATGTCCACCTCGGGGATGCTGAACACGGTGCTGTCGGCGACCACGCGTAGGTCGCAGGCCGCCACTATCACCACGCCGCCGCCAATCGCATAGCCATGCACCTGGGCGATGGTGATGGCATGCATCTGCTCGAGGGCATCGGCCATACGCAGCCCGCA
>PIVZ01000345.1 GCA_003354045.1 bacterium | reverse complement strand
GTTCGGCGATACTTCAATTATCGACGTGCGGCTGAGGTTCTTGGGAGGCACAAGGGACAGAACGCTGATCTCTGGAAAAGAGATCCGCTCACCGCGCGTTCTCTATGGAGGCCTATAATCATGGATCTTTCTTCCCTCACGATACGGACTACTTCTTGTCGCGCAGGCAAACCGTTCAACCGAGGGACATCCCTTGGTAGAGCGTGTCGGCTGCTTCTGGGCGTCGCCACGGTCGGCGGCCTTCTCGCCGCCGTACCAGCGGCGACCTCGGCCGCTTCCTGCCCCGGCACCACAAACGCCGGATGGGACGACCGCGCGTACGCAGCCAGCATCGGTGTACCGCCTGGCCCGCTCTATGGACTTTTGTCCATGGACACATGCACCGTGATGAAGTTCGGTCTGTCGCCCCTGCAGCCAAACGATTGCATCACGTTCCACAGCAGCGTGAGCCCGAGCTCCCGCGACGCTTCCGTCGAGGGCACGTGGCCCTCCAGTGCGGCCCGTCTGGCTGCGGGAGACGACGCCGGATGCGAGCTCAACTGCGGCGCCTTCACCTGCCAGGTAAGGGCTTCAGATGGGTTCCCCGTCGAGTTGCTGGGCTTCGACGTGCAGTGAAACCGAGCGACTTCTCGAGGTGAACGGGCAAAATGTGACGAACTTTCGTCAGAAAATGCCAGCTGGCGGTGGAAATCGGCACGGCCGGTTAGCGCATCCGCCTACGCCGCCAGCTGATAGTCATGGTGGAGGCCGCCTGGAACCAGCAGCCGGCGACCTCGGACTAGGCCAATACGGCCTCGGCGAGTGACCCTGGAGAATAGATGGTAACCCCGTGAAGGGTCTTACCGTACAGGGCTCCGAAGTGGGTGCGGTCGCCGGTGACTAGCGCGTCGCATTTCTGATGGATCGCGGCCGCAAGGACGGGGCGATCCTTTTCCGGTAGCGGCAGTCCCCGCTCCAAAGACTTGTCGGCTGCAACGTGGGCAACGGCGACTCGCCGAAGGATCGCTTCCAGTGCGTCCCCTGCCCCACCCGCCTTTGCCTCAAGGTTCCGCCTGGCCTCCTCGACGACGTACATGTCGGCGTGCAGCTCGTGTCCGCCCGCCATCAAGGCGTCGAGGAACTGGCGCATCGCCCCGTCGGATCGCGCGGCGGAGAAAAAGACGTTGGCGTCGAGGAAGATCCGCATCGAAGGGTCAGCGAGCGGCCTTCTGGGGGAGGAACGCTGCCAACTCCGACTCGGACTCGTCGAACTCGCGGATCCGCTCGTCGCTGTATATCTCGATTGGGAGCGTCACGGCCGGGCGAAGCAGCAGCCCCTCGGATGTCGTCTCGGCGATGAGTTGGTCATCCGCCTTGAGGCCGAGGAACTGACGTAGCTTGGCCGGCAGGGTCACGACGCCCCGGTTGGTCATGGTCAGGACGGCCTTCATGGCCGACATATTTGCAGCATTGCAGTAAATCTGCAACCCGAAAGGGTACCCCGTCGTGTGCGAATATTCGGCCGAACTCTACGCAGCCTCCGGATAGGAATATTTCAGCACGCCGCCGAGCGGCATGATCTTCGACAAGCACTCAGATTTGATCGAAAGCACAAAGCGCTCTGCGTAGGCGTTCAAATTCGGACTGCGCACCGGCAGCTTCACCGTCTCCGCGCCCGCACACTTCAGGTTCGACCGGAAGCCGGAAGTTTCGGTCGGCAGGGATTTCGCACAGGACGAGATCGAGGCGTCCAGATGAAATTCTCACGGTGAACGGGAATAAGTTGACGAGTACTCGACACATCTTGCCCACTCGTGCTGAGAATTCGCTCCGCGAACTTTCGGGGCGTCTTGGTTAGCCCGGGGCCCCCGGGCCCGACCTTCTTCGCCGCCGCGGCGAGCCTGCACCGCTGGGCGTCCGTAAAGTGCAACCGCCGGCCACCCAGGTGCTCCCGTAGAATCCCGCCCTCGGCCTGAGGATATTCGACGACCTCCCGCTGGCTTCGGTTCACCCAACCGGCCGCGGCCGCAACGAGGAATTAGAGAGATTGCCCGAGCACGGACGGGAGCGTAGCATGGCCCCAAGACCAACTGCAGGCCGCGGCTGTTCGCTAGCGTCGCAAGCAAGACCGCCCCGTCGCTCAGTTCTTTGGTCGGCCTAGTGTTGGCACCATACGGGATGATTCCTACGGGATTCACGATGTCTGTCGCCCTCCATCGATTATCTGCTTTTTGGATGCGGACTCGCCCTGAGGCTCAGTCCCGTTCATGTATCATTGAACTCGTGTCAAGATAGAGGAGAAGAGAGAGATGATTCTCAAAACACTCTGGACCACTATCTGCTTGCTGCTCGTCGCACCGTTTGCCCACGCACTGGAGTACCCCGTCAGCTATGTCGTCGACCTGAAGGAGATCAAGTCTGTCATCGACGGCGCACCACTTACCTTCGAGCTGCATGCGACCCGGGCCTGCAATGCCGCGTTTCAATCCCAGGTCATCAATGCCGGCGATGCCAGCCTGGTGCTCGAGTCCATCAAAACCCGGAAGGTCAAGGCAGGTCCGAAGGTGCCGAAAGAAGTCCATCTGCGTACGAACCTCGAGCTGACCGCGCCGGCTCAGGATCTCTATTTCCTCAAGGTGACCGGGGACGGGGTGAGCGCAATCGGATCGGACTGCCAGCCGCAGGTGCCACCTCGGCTCCGCCATGTGACTAAAGTAAAGGGTGCGAATGCCTCCAATAGCAACTTTCTCACCTCGCCCCCGTGTCTCAGTGATGAGGTCGCAACGGGGGGAGGGTGTGGTTGCACCGGCAGCGCCGTCCAACGAAGCGAGCCGACAGCGGATTCTTGGTATTGCCAGTGCCGCGACGTTGTCGGCCTTCTGCGCGCCGACGTCACCTGTCTGGGTGAGACCTACGCAGTCTGCGGAAACGGGACGGTCGAGGACTGGGAACAGTGCGAGCAGGCCAGTGACTGCCCGAGCGAGATCTATGAGTGCAACTGGTGCGTCTGCAGTGTGGTTGAGTAGTTCCGGAGCGAGTTCTCAGAGTGAACGGGCAAAATGTGACGAACTTTCGTCAGACAATGCCAGTTGGCGGTGAGAATCAGCAGGGTAGAGATCCCTGTTCTCGGCGGGCGCCACCATGATTATCGACTTGCGGCATGAACGGATGTGCCAACCGGCCAGCACGACGATTCGCATTCTTTCTCAACGGGGTTTACCAATGGCTTTCTGGCCCTTGTGAATGAAATACATATTAGAATTCAACGCAGTATCTATATAGCCGTACCGCCCGGGCATCGGACGATAGGGTTGGTGTTGAAACACATCGCGCAACGCTACTCCGTGATGATTTCCCGTCTTTCTAGCGATATCACTCCATTCGAATCTGCCAAACGTCGTATAGACGAAACCCGCTGGTACCGCATGCAGGGGTGACAATCCTGTGCTGTCCGAGATCATGAAATCGGCCTGATCGATCAGGTAGTCGCGGATATTGGAGAATTTGTCATTCCAAAGGAGGTATAATGCCCCCTTCGTCATTGCTGCCATGCTCCCTTTATTCATCAAGTGCCGGAACACCGGAGACTCTCGATGAAAATGGTCGTTTGCCACATTTGCAGCGATATGCCGATGTACGCGTACAGGGCCTGATTTGCCACGGGGCTTGAATTGGAGTTCGCAGTGGGAAAAAGCTGCCGAAAAATCCGGAGTGGCCCAGTCCTCGGAAAGGGGCAAGCCTTTTGTGCCCTCCATCGCAGCGATGTCGTCAACGCCGAGGTAGCCTATGTTACCTCCTTCATCAATATCGAAGTAGCGCAGTGATACGGGCTCGTATCCGTGAATTGCCAACGCGGTGAGGAATAGCGTGATCTGGCCAGGAATTGGGCCGCGCTGGGTTGCCTTCAGGTCGGCATTCGTGCTGATGGTGGCCGTGAGGCGTCGATCGAGCCCAATAAGGTCTTTCGTCTTTTTACGCAGCAGATCGAGTCCTCCACGAGCTTGCTCACTTTCTAGCCCGTGGATTTTTCGAACGTCGCCCGCCTGCTCGAGTGACAGGGTGTAGAATTCCGTTGCGTCCGGATAGGTCGTCAAGGCGGTAAGGAGATCACCCCCGCCAAAAGGGTAGATTACCGTCGAGGGTAGATTGCCAGGCCGATGCTTGGCAATGAAGGGCTTCATCACCTTAACATAATTCTCGGCGTAATTTTCCATGCTTCGCTTGAACTCTACGCAGTGCTCCTCGATCACCTTCTCGCTAACACCTGGCGGCGACGGATCCTCTCCAGTGCAAGCTGCAATTCGGTAGAGCATGCGCGCTTCATTGACGAAGTCGTTGTCAGCTATGGGGAGTGCGTTTGCATCCTCTACCGAAACCCCCTTGCCCGGGAGATAGCTTAGGGTTCCCATCGAGACAAAAGCGATCAAAGCAACGATGACAGGAATGAAGTATCCGGCGCGGTATACTCTCGGTATCTCGCGCCCACGAAGTGAAGGTACCCTTTTCCGTCTACTCAATTGCATTACTATCAATCCATCTTCCTCGAGTGGTCGTCGCGTCCCCTAGTGCCTTCCCGAACTCCTGGCCGATTGTAGGTCGTCAGTTGAACTGAACCAACTTGGTCTGAGTTCTAAGAAACACCCCGTCGTTTCATGAGAGCGGGAAGGCAACTTCGAACCCGAGCCCGCGTGCGGCCGGCAAGGCGTCGCCATTCCTCTTCGCCGTCGTCTTGACATCCAGATCATAAGTAGAGGTGGCATTACAGGAGAGGAATTGCGCCACCAAGGTCGCCCGCGAGACCGTGGGCCCGGCGTGCGGGGAAACCGTACGCACGAACCGCACAGGAGGTCTCGCATGAAAACGCTCGCCTGCCTCGCTCTCGTCTGCGTCGCGCAGCTCGCCGTTGCCCACCCCGTAATCGCCGCCGCCGAGGTGGCGAAGGCCGTCAGCCATGACTCTTTACGGGCCGAGACGGTCGGTGCCGCCGGTTATCGTCAGGGTCGTGTTCGTGGACGCGCCGTTCACCCACAAGTCAATGCCAGCCGCCGATGGATGCCCGACGTCGCCGATCGTCTCGAATTCCTCGGCCGCCGCACGGATGATGTCCAAGCTCGACGCCGGCACTCCGGCGCTCAAGCGGAGACCTACCGGCACCACCTCCCGCTGCCGCCGGACTCCGAGTCTCGACTCGAAACCTACCGAGGCCGCCGCCCGCTGCCTACGGCTACGGCTACGGCTACGGCTACGGACAGACGCGAGACGAGGCCGTGAACATCACGCGACGTGCTTCGCTGTCGGCCGCCCTGTGTTCGCTGTTATTCTTGCTGCTTCCCGCGGCGGGCGTGGCCCAGACCGCGCTGCCCACGCCAGGCGGTGCTCCGGGATCGCAGACCGGTGAGGTCGGCCCCTTCACGGGCCTGGCCAGCAGCCCGCAGGCCAACCTCTACACCGGCACGGCAACCACTTCCGTTCCCATAGAAGTTCCCCCGGGACGCCTAGGGATGACCCCGCACCTCGCTCTTCTCTACGCGGGCAGCGCGGGAGCAAGCAGCTACGGCCACGGA
>PIVZ01000931.1 GCA_003354045.1 bacterium | reverse complement strand
GGCCGTATCTACGACGACGAATACACCCTCACGCTCCACCACTGCACACTCGCCGGCAATTATGCAGCCCGCGACGGCGGCGCCATCTACAACGAGGATGGAACCCTCACGCTCAACCACTGGACGCTCCCCGGCAATTATTCATCTACCGGCGGCGGCATCTACAACGACGATGAGCTGTTCTGCACCAACTCGATCCTGGCCGGGAATGCCGCTGCCCGCTCCGGCGACAACCTCTTCGAAGACAATGACAGCATACTGCACCCCAACGCCTGCCTGATCGACGGCGAGGTCTGGCTCGCCGCGCTCGGCGACTATGGCGGGCCGACGCTCACCAGGCCGCCGCTGGCCGGATCGTCGGCTATCGATGCCGGCAACAACGCGACCACCAATCTGTTCAGCACCGACCAGCGCGGCTTTCACCGGCTGATCAACGGAACCGTTGATATCGGCGCGGTCGAATACGATCCCGCCATCGATCCGGTCCATCCTTACCCGTTGAGTCCGGCCCCGGCGGCCAGCGGCGTCTCGCTGACCCCGCAGCTGAGCTGGAGCACCAATGCGGGCATCACCTCGTACGAGATATTCCTCGGCGGTGTTTCGCAGGGCACCACCAGCGGTCATTCGCTCACCCTCACCAACGCGCTGGCCTACAACACCACCTATACCTGGCGGATCGACCCCACCTATTCCGGCACCCAGGTCGTTACGGGGGCGCTCTACAGCTTCACCACCCGCGCGACGACCCTCGTTGACACCCTGGCCGATCCCGGCACCGCCGGCGACGGCTTCACCTCGCTGCGGCAGGCCCTCACCGATGCGAGCTCCGGCGAAACCATCAGCTTTGCCAACCCCCTCGCCGGCCGGACCATCGCTCTCGTCAACGGAACGATCTTCATCGCCAACAGCCTCACGCTGGATGCCTCGGCCCTGCCCAACGGCATTACGATCGACGGCAACGCCGCCTCGCGCATCCTCTGGTTTGCGTCCGCTACGACCAACGAACTCAACCACCTCGCCCTCACCAACGGCTACACGACCGGAGATGGAGGGGCGATTTACCTGAATCCAGATGCCGCTCTCACGCTCAACGACTGCAGCCTCGCCGGCCATTCCGCAGGCGACGATGGCGGAGCGATCTACAACGATGATGGAACCCTCACGCTCAACGACTGCAGCCTCGCCGGCAATTCCGCTGTCGACGACGGCGGCGCCATCTGTGACCGCGGCGTCACCCTCTCGCTCAACGCCTGCAGCCTCTCCGGCAATTCCGCTGCCGCCGACGGCGGCGCCATCAAGAACGATGATGGAAACCTCACGCTCAACCACTGCACCCTCGCCGGCAATTCCGCTGACGACGACGGCGGC
>PIVZ01000930.1 GCA_003354045.1 bacterium | reverse complement strand
CTGTCGCATGGTTTCCTCACCAACTCCCCCGTTCGAGGGCGAGCGCTCCCGCGGCTGTGGACATAGGCCGGGACTTCTGCGGAATATAGCCGCGGCCATGCAGAGGCTGTGGGGTCTGCGTCGCGACCGGCTCGAGCGGGGCGGCGTATCTGATCCCGCCTCCGGGAGCCGGGCCGCCGCCGGACATCGAGACCTTCGCGGGCGCCGGGCGCCAGATGCCCGCGTAATTGAAGATCAGGAGGGGAGAAGAAGGATGTCGGACCAGATCTACAAAGCATTGATGAAGAGATTCGAGAACCACGGCGACCTCTATCCGGGGCTGGACATTCCCGAGTTCTACGACATGGCCGCCGAGCTCTTCACGGCGGAGGAGGCGGCAGTCGCGGCCGTCATCCCGAGGGGGCTTTCTACAGCAGACCAGATCGCCGAGGCCGCAGACAAGAGCAAGGAAGAGGTCGAGGCCACGCTGAAGACGATGGCGGGCAAAGGGCTGTGTCTGTGCCTGGGCGAGGAGGGAAGCGCTGCCTACGCGCTGCCTCCGCTGGTGCCCGGAATATTCGAGTTCCAGTTCATGCGCGGCACCAGGACGGAGAGGGACCAAACGCTTGCCAAGCTGATCCACAAGTACAAGGAGGCGGTCGAAGCCCATCGGGGCATTCCAAAGATCACCTTCCCTCCGACACGTGTCATCACGGTCGAAGAGAGAGTGGAGGTTGCCAACACGGTTCACACTTACGATCAGGTCTCCCAGTACGTGGAGAACTCGGACCCGATAGCGGTGTCCACATGCTACTGCCGGCACGAGGCCGGGCTCGTAGACGCGAGCGATAGCTGCGGCGCGCCCAACGACGTCTGCATGCAGTTCGGTATGGGGGCCCAGTTCGTGATCGACCAGGGGCTGGGGCGAAAGATCTCCAAGCAGGAGGCGCAGGAGGTTCTCACGCGCTCGGAAGAAGCGGGCCTGGTGCATTGCAGCGTCAACCGTCAGAACATCGAGTTCATATGTAACTGCTGCGCCGATCACTGTGTGATCTTGAAAACCGCGCTCGCGCAGCCGAAGCCTGGGCTGGCGCTCAACTCGGGCTTCCAGCCCGCGATCGATCCGGATACGTGCACGGGGTGCGAAGAGTGCGTCGATGCCTGTCCATCGGTGGCTCTGGCGATGTCCGAAGACGACGTTCCAGTGCTCGATCTCGACCGCTGTTTCGGATGTGGCGTCTGCGCGACGGTCTGCCCGACCGAGGGCATCGTCATGATCGCGAAGGAGGGCTATCCCGCACCGCCGCTCGATGAGAAAACTCTCCAGCAGGCAATGAAGAGCGCTTAGAAGCTTAGGGGGTCAAGTCGCGGCTTTCGACTTCGGACCAAA
>PIVZ01000929.1 GCA_003354045.1 bacterium | reverse complement strand
GACCCGAAACGACCGGAATGGATGGAATTCCTGGAACAGCAGAATGGTGGGTAGATCTTTGTGAGGCCTGCAAATACATGTGGAGGAAGTGATTGGGCAACTAGCTGGTTGAACCCCGTGCAGATTTTGGAGACCGGTGCTCTGCCAATTACGCTACGGGCCTAACCAATTGGACTGCAAGGCCTTACCATTATTCTGTGGAGTCGTTTCACTCCCCTGCCTGTGGTCTGCTTCGCACACGATCAATGGCTCGTCAATCACTGCAGTGGAATGGACTGCTGCTTTTTGCAGCGCGGGTGGCATGACGTGCCGATGAGGACGCAACTGGCACGTGAGTACCCAGGCATCAGGGGGACAGCGCGTCCCACGCCAGATCTCTGCGGGGGTGCGGATCTCGTTGTAGCTCAGGCGCTGCAGGCGAGAACCGACAGAGGTCCGAGGTTCTTGGGGTAATCCATGACCTGGCGCCTCATTGGGCAACAACTCGAGCTCGACAGCTTCCGACATCAGAAGCTCCACTGCAAACCCACGCGCACTACCCTCCCCCGCTGCCAGACGCGCGGGTCCTCGAGCGGCACGAAGAGCGTCCCGCCGCTCTCGTCGACGTCGATCGCCGCGCCGCCCGCCTGGCCGGTCTCGGTGTAGTAGATGAGATAATCATCCTCTTCGACATAGGCGTGCGGCGAGATATCGGGCGTCAGGTTGGCGATGTCCCTCGTGTCGAAGATGTTGAAGGCGCGCACCGAGAAGCGGAATTGCTGGTCCCAGATGTGTACGTGCTTGGCGAACTCGCCGTCGATGCGGAAGATCGACGGTAAGCGTTCTGAATTGATCGTGTCGGCGGTGCGGCTCGTCCGGTCGCGGATGTGAATCGGCGTGTACGGCAGGCCGGAGCCGTAGGTCGCCACCATCGTCGCGATCCAGTCGCTCGGATAGCCGACGTGCAGCGTCGCACTCGCCGTGTGACGCTGGTCCCAGTCGAGCGGTCGTTCCTCCTCGGCCCGGGCGGTCTCCACCGCCTGCCCCTCCAGCCGTTCCTCGGCGCTCGAGGCGACGCCGGTAGCGCGACTCAGGGTGTAGGAGAGCTCCCCCCAGAGGGGAGCGCTGACGCGCTTGCGGATGCTCAGCTCGAGACCGCGCGCCGAGGCGAAGTCCTGATTGGTCCAGACGTCGACCAGATCGACGTAGCCCTCGATCTCCCGCCGCTCCGTCGTCAAGAGGCCGAAGATGTCCTTGAAGAAGAGGGTGGCGGTCAGTGCGGCGTCGCGCGTCAGCAGGTGCTGCAGCGTCGCCTGGTAGGAGATCGTCACTTCCGGCTCTAGATTCAGATTACCCCGCACACGCACATCGGATGACCGCTCCTCGAAGAT
>PIVZ01000344.1 GCA_003354045.1 bacterium | reverse complement strand
TCGGTGATCGCCGTGCGGTCTTTGTTCGCCACCGTGCCCCCGCGCGATCGGAGCTTGCGTGCGATCGTCCGAACGGCCTCGCCTATCTCCACGCGGCCCGCCTCGATCATCAGAACGGCCGTAACGATCGCCTCTGTGTCCATGCCTCTCGCCCTGATGTCCGCGCCGGTCTCCGTAGCGATCGCCCGGCTGTCCCTGCTGGCGCTCGTCGCGCTCCTGGGCAACGCCTTCTCGCCGGCCGCGTATGCGCGCGAGCTCGTTTACGGTGAGGTCGATATCCTCGTCGCGCAAAATGGGATTCTGTATGCGCCGGCGGCGAGCCAAATCGTCGGAAAGGATGCAGGAGACGAAATCTTCGTCGTAGTAGGCCGCCTTGGTGATTCTCTCACCGCCCGGACCGATGATCTCCGACCCGCCCCAAAAGGTGATCCCGTCTTCGACACCCACGCGGTTGGCATAGACGACGTGGACACCGAGGCTGCGGGCCATGACCTGGTTGTACTGCTCCCAGTGACGGCCGTTGGCGTCCACCACGCCCTCCTCGACCACGCCCTTTACGGGACTGGCCGACGGGACGATCAATGTCACCGCACCGTCGAGCGCCGCGAGCGTCGCGGCGCTCGGATGCAGCATGTCCTCGCAGATCAGCATCGCGATGCGGCCGTACTTGCTGTCGAATGCGGTAACGCGGCGGCCGCGAGCGAAGTAGCGTTGTTCGTCGAACATGCCGTAGGTCGGCAGGTAGACCTTGCGGTGCGCGCGCAGCAACGCGCCGTCTTGGAAGAAAGCCGCAGTGTTGAAAAAGTAGTGCTGGCGCGACTCCTCGACCATGCCGGCGACGATGCAGATGTCCTTGGAGAGCTCGGCCAGCTCGGTGAAACAGCGGCCGTTGCGCCCGCAGGCCACGTCCGGGACCGTATCCTTGAGCCGGTAGCCGGTGAGGCTCAGCTCGGGGAAGACCAGGATATCGATCTTCTCCTCGACGGCGCGAGCCACCGTCTCGTGGTGCGTTTTCAGGTTCTTCTCGACGTCTCCCAGAACGGGAGCGAATTGCGCGATCGCCACCCGCGGACCCTTGGGCGACCGTCTCATATTCTCAGCCATGCTGTACCTCCCGGCGCCTTCAGCACCGTCAACCCGACTCTAACCCGGATGGATCACCATGCAATCGACTGGTCCGACGAGACGGAAATGGAAAAACGGGGACGACGGCAGCCATGCTTCGCCATGGGGCCCCTCACCAAGCCCCGCCGGCATTGTTTGGCCGGCGCCGCCGCCCTTTGTGCTAGGAGGCTGAAGCACCCCCGCAACTGTTGTTTGAGGTGTGCCCGCCGACAACAATGCGCGCATGCCTAAAGTCAAGCTCTGCATTAAAGAAGACAAGGGTAAGGTCGCTCTCACTGATTTCGATCTACCCGATCCGGGTCCGGGCCAGGCGCTCATCAGCACCAATCTCACGACGATCTGCGGCTCCGACATTCACATGATCGATCACATCGAAGAGGTGCCGGCCGGCACCCCGATGGGTCATGAGGCGGTGGGCGTGATCGAAGCCGTCGGCGAGGGCGTCGAACGCTTCAAGGCCGGCGACCGCGTGGTAAGCGCCTGTGTGCTCTCCTGCGGACACTGCGACCGTTGCTCCGAAGGCGAGTTCAGCGTGTGCTCCGCCTTCGCCGCGCCGATGAACCTGCTCTTCGGCGCGCAGGCCGACGCCTACATGGTCAATGGTGCCGAGTACTCGATGGCGCGCATCCCCGACGGGATGGACGACCGCCATGCACTGTTCGCCAGCGACATCATGTCCACCGGCTTCGCCGCCCTCGAGCGCGCCGGCGTCGAGAAAGGGCAGACCGTGGCGATCTTCGCGCAAGGCCCGGTCGGACTGTGTGCGACGGCTGGCGCCAAGTACTACGGCGCCGAGACCATCATCGCCGTGGAGTCGATCCCCGAGCGTGTCGAGATGGCCAAGCAGCTCGGCGCCACGCACGTCGTCGATCCCAAAGGCGACGTCGTCTCGGAGATACAGGCACTGAGCGGCGGATCCGGTGTGGATATCGCGGTGGAGGCACTCGGCCGTCAGGAGACGATCGAGAACTGCTTCCGTGTGGTGCGCATGAACGGGACCGTATCTTCGGTCGGTGTCTACGCCGAGAACGAGTACATCAAGGTGCCGACCGATGGCACTTTCATCCACCGCAAGTTCGTCACCACACTGTGTCCGGCGGGAACCGAGCGGCTCGATTATCTCCTCGGGCTGATCGACAGCGGCAAGGTAGACTTGACGCCGTTGTTCACGCACACGATGCCGCTTTCGGATATCGTCAGTGCCTACGACATGTTCCGCAACCACGAAGACGGTGTGCTGAAGATCGCGATCTCGTAGCGCGCGAGCGGTGGCACCGCGAGCAGAAAGGTCGCGATCAGATCGAAAACGGCAGAGCCGCGGATGACGCGCTGGCTAGACACAGCGGGCTCGCGACCGGCTCACGTCAGCTCCAGGCGAACACCGGTTGCTCGAAGTGGGCCACGCGTGTGTTGAGGCCGCGTACTGCTACCTCGCGCAACTGGTAGAGCACGGCAGCAGTCGGCGCGTGAATGTCGTGCCCGAGCAACGGGATCGAGATCACCGGCCGGTTGCTCTCGGGAATCTCGCGCAGCCGGGGTACCTCGGGTCCCTCGAGCTCGACGATGGGGACGCGATAGATCTCGGCGACCTCGCTCGGATTGGCGGCAAGCTGCGCGTCGCGCGGGCCCCACACGACCACAGGGGTGATGACGAAGCCCGAGCGTGTCGGGTAATCGTCGAGCAGGCCGAGCACACGTTCATGATCGACGGTGAGGCCGACCTCTTCGTCGAGCTCTCTGAGTGCCGCCTCCTCGGGAGTCTCTCCGTCATCGAGGCGGCCGCCGGGAAGAGCCCACTGACCGCTGTGTGCTCGTAACTTCGATGCGCGACGAGTGAGCACGAAGCAGGTTCGGTCGCTCTCGTCGGAAACCAGAGTGATGGCCACGGCCGCCGGTTTCATCCCTGCACGACGGTAGGAGTGCCGTTCGAACGTCTCCAGGTTTGCACCGATCCGACGCTTCAAGTCGGAGTTAAAGCCAAACTCACCGGGAACCACGGAGCGCAGGATAGCTCGACGTGGGTGAATGTCTAACGAGAGTGCGGGATTTTGCAGCGCTCCGTTCGGGTGGGCGGGTTGCGGCAAACGCGATCGACATCGACGCGCACGGCGACCCGCCTCGAGGCGCACAGCGCCACCGGACCGGGTTTACCAGCCGCAAGTGGCCAGGCTCACACCGCAGACGGAGGCCGGCCTCACATCGGGTGTCAGCGGGGCTGCATTTTTCTCGTGAACCTCGGACAGCACTCGCGCGTATTACTGACGACTCGACAAGGAGGAAGTCATGTCTGATAGCAAACGTTGCCCCTATTGCGCCGAAGAGATCAGAGCCGAAGCGATCCGCTGCCGGCACTGCCGCAGCCGGCTGAGCACAGTCGATATGAGCGCCTGGTATCGCGACCACGACGATGCGCGCGTGGCCGGCGTGGCCAGCGCCATCGCTCACGCGAGTGCGGTTCCGGTGGCGGTCGTCAGACTGGGCTTCGTCGTCCTTACCTTCATCCATCTGCTCGGCCCGCTGGTCTACGCCGGCCTGTGGCTGGCCATCCCCGAGAAGCCGGATCGAGAATCATTACTAGAGAGCCTACTTCGCCAGCTCTGGAGCTTCGCCAGGAGCCTCGGCAGTCGCGCCGCGGCGCAACCGGCCACCGCCGGTGCGGGCTCGGCCGGACCGCCGGCAACGACTGGAATGGAATCGGCGGCGGTCGGCGAGCACGACGCCGCGGAGTCAGCCACCGATGGAGAGAGCAACGGTGCCCAGTCGCCCCCACGCGAGTGAGTTGTGGTAAACGGAGGCAGTGCTTTCCGATGAAATGCTCATCGCCGAGGTGGCCCGGGGCGGCGAGGCGGCACTCGAAGAGTTGC
Source organism: bacterium (assembly GCA_003354045.1). Taxonomy (GTDB): domain Bacteria; phylum Desulfobacterota; class Binatia; order UBA1149; family CAITLU01; genus PIVZ01. The sequence goes on along the minus strand of PIVZ01000344.1, from coordinate 1,567 downwards.
TGCAACGATACCAGCGTCCTCTCTCGGCCTTCCTGTGGCGGCAAACCGGCGGGCGTGACGTCGAGGACCTCTATCAGGAGACCTGGCTACGCGTGGTGCGCCATGCCGCGCGCTTCGACCCCGAGCGGCGCTTCTCGACCTGGCTCTTTCAAATCGGCGTCAACCTGTGCCGCGACTGGCACAGGCGCCGGCCGCTCGAGCCGGCCGAGATCACCGTCGAGCCGGGCCACGCAGGTGAGAGCGTCCGCACCGAGGCCGGCATCGATGCCGAGCGTTTGCTCGCCTCGCTCAGCGTCGAGCATCGTGAGGTGGTAGTCTTGCGTTATTATCATGACCTCAGTGAGAATGACGTGAGCCGCATCCTGGAGATTCCCAAGGGGACGGTGAAAAGTCGCATGCATAATGCGCTCAAGAAGCTCTCGGCGTTGGTGGCGGCGGAGGGCGTGGGGTGAGCGAGGTGTGGGGAATCGGACGGCGGGGGAAGGTGGTCGCGCCAGCGCGCGCTAGGGAGTGCCACCGAGCTCAGCCGGCACGAGGAGGCGGCACGGTGAACCGCAAGCGCGCCAGCACGGCCGAGTTCTTGCTCGCCCGCGCTGACCGACTGGAAGGGTCCAGGAACATCGGACGATGACCAAGAAACGTGACAAAATCGCCGAGCTCTTGCGTGCGCACGCGGCTGACTGCGAGGAGTGCGAGCGCGAGGGGCCGGCCGTCGAGGAGTCCGCGGTCGAGCGGCTTGCCGGGCATATGAGCGCCGGTGGGGATGTGCCGGTCGATCCTGCCGGGTTGTCGAGGACGGCAATGGCTCGGCTCGGCCCGGAATTGCAGGCCCGTGCGGCGCGCGCCTACTGGCGGCGCGTGCTTCAGGTGGGCGTGGCGGCGCTAGCGCCGCTGCCCGCGGTACTGGCCTACGACGCCTACGCACTGCGCTTTGCCTACGAAATCATCGCGCGCGTGCTGCCGCAGGCGATGGCGACATATCTGATAGCGAGCTACGCAGCGCTGCTGGCGCTGCTGTTCGCCACGACCTACGCCGCGATTCCGCTGCTCGTCGAACGCAGCGGCATGCGGCGTCTACCGGCCGGAGGTTGAGGAGATGAAGACCTGTTCCTATTGCGCCGAGCAGATCCAGGATGCTGCCATCAAGTGCCGCTACTGCGGCAGTCACCTGGTGGCCGCCGGACTCAATCGCGAGTGGTACCGCAAACGCGAAGGCCGCCTGATCGCCGGAATCTGCGCCGGGCTCTCCGAGATGCTCGGCGTGTCGGTAACCGCACTGCGGATGGGCGCCATCATTCTCACGCTGCTCGGCTTCGGCTGGGGAGTGATCATATACATCGTCCTGTGGTTCATCATGCCCTACAAGGACGAGCTCCCCGGCGGAGGGGTGGATCGCTTCGGACCGGGTTAGGCTCGCGCCGGTCGAGTTCAAGATCGGTCAGGGAGCACTCGGAGAGGCAGGCGCTGACGGGTCGGGCGGCGCTTCTTCTTTCGGAACCGCGGGCAGCGCTTGCTCCGCTGCTTTCGGAACCACGGGGTCGTCCTCTGCGCCCGTCTTTGGAACACG
>PIVZ01000928.1 GCA_003354045.1 bacterium | reverse complement strand
CGCGCGGCGAATCGTCTATCATCACCGTGGCCCGCCCGAGCTTGCGACCCGGGATCGCCTCGACCACGAAACAGTAGCCGACTGTGTCTTCTTTCCAGTCGAGATTCTTCTCGATCTCCACGAAGGTCAGATCGTCATACTTGGCCTTGATCTCTTCGAGCTTCACTTTCTCTGCTCCCTACTCAGGCCCCGGGCCGAACACCGTCGCTTGATCCGAGCGCGGGCCGCCGTCACGCGCACTAGCTCCGCACCTTCGCCATCACTTCATTGGCATACCATTCGAGATGAGCCCGCTTCTGCTCGAATGTGGATGTCGGTCCGATAGTGAAGACGAAGGGATAGCTGACGACCCCTCCTACGCCTGCATCGCGTAGGCGCTTGAGCTCGTCTACCTCGGGCTCGCCGTTCAGAGCCACTATCGTGTCAAAGGGCTCGTGCGAGCGCCCCGCCTCCACGCGAAGCTTGTTGAGCTCGTCAACCGTCGCAATCGCGTCGATGGCGCTCTGACCGGCGCCGATCCAACCGTCGCCCAGTCGCGCGGCACGGCGCAAGGCGGCGCGGCTCATCCCGCCGATGTAGATAGGAATCGCTTGCTTCGGCACCGGACACATCTGCGCAGAAGGAAAGTCGAAGAACTCACCGTGGTGTTCTACCGGCCGGCCCGTCCAAAGCTTGCGCATCACCTCGATGCACTCGTCGAACCGCTTGCCGCGGGTCTTGAAATCGACGCCGAGTACGTCGAACTCCTCCTTCATCCACCCCGCTCCTGCACCGACTGCTACCCGGCCTTCGCAAAACGTTGCCGCGCTCGCCGTGGCCTTGGCCACCTCGATCGGGTTTCTGAGAGGCAGGATGTAGACGTTGGTGACGAACTTGACCCGCTCGGTTACCGCACCGAGCGCGGCAATGATCGACCATGACTCCGGCCACACGGTGTCGGCCTGGAACCACGGTGGGGTGCCGTCCTCCGAGTACGGATAGCGCGACTGACACTCCTCGAAGTGCAAAAGGTGGTCGGAGACCATCACGCCGTCGAAGCCCAGATCCTCGCTGAGCTTGGCCACGTCGATCAAATGCTCGGCCTCGGTGGCAAAAGTAGACTGCCAAAACTCCATTCAGTCTCTCTCCTTATCGCGTCGTTCCCCGTTAACCTTAACCCGGTTGAATCATGCCACTTCACGCCGCTCGGAAGCCGGCCGCACTGCCGTCCAAAGCGATACAGTCAATGTCTCGTGGCCGCCGTCGCCGACCGCTTCCAGATGGCGAACCTCGACCGCGCCCAAGCCGGCGGCTTTGCACCATCGCTCCACTTCTTCGTCGTCGAAACCGAGCCGGCGGTGCGCATACTCGGCACGCATGAACTCGAGTCCG
>PIVZ01000343.1 GCA_003354045.1 bacterium | reverse complement strand
GGCGCGAGGCGATCGGTGAACTCACCGCGCTCGAGGCCGTAGCGCCTGAGATGAGCTGTGCCGAGGCCGTCGAGCGGCTACGCCAGATATGCCAGTCGGAACGAGTGCAGCCACCGTCGTTCGGCTTGCAGATCCAAGTCATGGAGCTGCTCGAGAGCACTGGCCTGAGCTTCGACCGGCTCTACGTTCTGGGTCTGGCAGCCACCGCGTTTCCCGAACCGGTGAGGCCGAACGCGCTGCTACCGGCTGTCTGGCAGAGGCGCGTGCGCATGAGACGGGCTTCGCCCGAGGGTGAACTCGAGTTTGCCGGTGAGCTGTGGGAGCGGCTGTTGCACTCTGCACCTGTTGTGCACGCGAGCTACGCGCGCCGCGGTGACGGCGACGAAGAACTGACAGTGAGCCCGCTGCTGGGTGGATATGAGGCGCAAACGAGCGCGGGCGGAGAGCCGATCTCCTCGCCGCTCACCAGCAGTGAAGACAACCAGCCGGTTACCGAGACGAGGCCGGCGGATGTCGCCGAGCCGGCGCTGGTGCGCAGTGGGGGCACCTCGCTTCTCGTCAATCAGTCGCGCTGCCCGTTCATGGCCCTGGCCGCTACGCGCCTCAGAGCGGAACCGTTGCGCGAGCCGCAGCCGGAGCCGACTGCGCTGACGCGCGGCCTTCTGCTGCATAGAGCCCTCGAGCTTGCCAGTCGCCGCCTGCCGGGCAAGGCGGCACTGTCCGGCGCCAGCGACGCGGAAGTTCTCGCTGCCGCCGGTGAAGCCGCCGGCGCGGCCCTCGAGTCGAGAGCCGGCCGTGTGGTGCCGGCGCATCTGCGCGCTCCCACTGCGGCCTGGTTGCAGGAGATGGTAGCCGGCTGGCTCAGCTATGAGAGAGAAGAGCGCGACGGCGATTGGGAGATCACGGCCTGCGAAGAGCGGGTTACGCTGGAGCTTGCAGTTGACGAAGGCGAGCCGGTGGTGATGCGTGGTCGGATAGACCGCATCGACTCTCTTGCGACGGGCGGGAGTCTCATCATCGATTACAAGAGCGGTGCCGGTATGAGCAAGACCGCGGCCTGGCTCGGCGAACGGCCCTCTGACCTGCAGCTTCCCATCTATGCCGAGAGCCTCACGCAGAGCGGACAGGAGGTCGCGGGCATTGCCTTCGCGAAGGTAGTCGCGCGCGACTCCTTCGCCTTGGATGGGCTTTGCGACACGGACATCACAGGGCGTCTGGGGCCGCCACCGCGTGGGCGCCATGCGGCCGAGTGGCAGGGGTGGCCTGCGCAGCGTGCATCGTCCGGAGCGCTCCTGCGCGCCCTTGCTGCCGATTTCGCCCGTGGCGAGGCGGCAGTCGATCCGGTCATCAACCCGCGCGCCTGCCGGACCTGCGGCCGGCAGGCGCTTTGCCGCGTCTTCGAGACGACGGCCGCCGAGGCCGAGGAGGAAGCAGAGTGAGTGTCGCCGATGCCGCCGAGCGTCGCCGTGCCCTCGACGTCGGCGGCAGCTTCATCGTGCAGGCGCCCGCCGGCTCGGGGAAGACGGAGCTTCTCGTGCGACGCTTCCTCGCCTTGCTCGCCGGCGCCTCGCGTCCGGAGTCGGTCGTCGCGATCACCTTCACCCGTAAGGCCGCCGGCGAGATGCGGGCGCGCATCCTCACGGCTCTCGGCGACTCCGCCGCGGCACCGAGGCCGGCCGAGCCCTTTGAGGCCGAGCGCTACGACCTGGCACGGGCGGTAATCGATCGTAGCGAGAAGGAAGGCTGGGGGCTGCTCGACAATCCGACGCGCCTTCGCATCTTCACTATCGACGGACTGTGCGCGCGTCTGGCCGCAAGCATGCCGCTGCTGAGCCGCTTCGGTGCGGTGCCGGCGGCGGGCGAGGATGCCGAGCGTCTCTACCGTGAAGCGACTCGCCGTGCCCTGGCCGGGACCGGCGTGGCTGGCACTGCCGAGTCGCTGGCTGCGTTGGTCGAACGCTACGAGATGCGCGTCTCGGCGCTCGAGGAGCAGATCGTCTACATGCTCGGCCGCCGCGACCAGTGGACGCAGGCGGCGCTGACCGCTGCCGGCGAGCGCGCCGACGAGCTGCTTGCCCGAGTCGAGCGAGGCTTTCACGCCGCGATGCTGCGCGACCTTGCCGCCCTTGACGAGCTTTTTCCGGCGAGCCTGCGGGAAAGAGTTCGTGAGGTCGCGACGCTCACGCGGCGCGAGCTGCAGGCCGACGGTAAGGAGTGCCAGTGGCCTTCTCTGGCCGAGGGCGCCACGTTCGATACTTCCGTGGACGCGATTCCGGCTTGGGATGAAGCGCGGCGTCTGCTGTTGACCAGGGACGGAGACGGGTTCCGTAAGCCCCGCGGCATCAACAAGCGCCAGGGCGCGCCCAAGGACAGCCGTGCCAAGGAACTCTACGTTTCGTTGCTGGAGGATCTCCGTTCACTGCCGGAACGCGAGTGTGAACGCCTGCGCATTGCACTGGCAAATGTGGAGGAATTGCCACGCCACGCGGCTTTCGAGAGCGAAGGTCGGACGGCGCTTCTGGCGTTCTTCGAGATACTGCTCGCTGCTCACGCGGAGCTCTGGAACGTTTTCCGCGACGAGGGCCAGGTCGATTTCGTCGAGGTCCAAGCCCGCGCCCTGGCTGCGCTCGAGGACGCCGACAGTCCATCCGTCCTGCTCGAACGTCTCGACCGGAGCCTGGAGCATCTGCTCGTGGACGAGTTTCAGGACACCAACCTGACCCAGTGCCGGCTGATCGACTTGCTCACCAGCGGCTGGAGCGAGGGTGACGGCCGGACGCTTTTCCTGGTCGGCGACCCCATGCAGTCCATCTATCGATTCCGCAAAGCCGAGGTGGGGCTGTTCATCGAGGCCCGCGGACGGGGACGCGTTTTTCACAACGTACGGCTGGAGCCGGTGGCGTTGAGCGTCAACTTCCGTTCGGGGGCCGGCATCATCGAGTGGGTAAACCGCACATTCGAGCCGCTGCTCGGGACCACAGAGGACGCCGCTGCGGGAGTGGTCGCCTATAGCCAGTCTGTGCCGTCGCCCGAGGCCCCAGTGGGCGAACCCGTTCACGTGGCGCTGTGGAACGAGGCACCGGCGGCCGGCGGCGCCAGTGAGGCCGCGGGATTGGCCCGTCTGATACGCGACGAGCTGTTGCCCGAAGCCGAGCAGCGTGAAGGCAAGGTGGCGGTGTTGGTGCGCAACCGGCGCCACGCGCTGCCGTTGATGCAGGCAATGCGCCGTCTGGAAACGCGCTACCGCGCGCCGGGGATGGATTGGCTTGCCGAGCGGGCGGTCATTTACGACCTGCAGGCGCTCACCCGCTTTTTGGTGCATGCTGGCGATCGCCTGAGCGGCTTGGCCGTATTGCGGGCCCCGATGGTGGGTCTGAGCCTGGCGGACCTTTGCCGTCTGGTCGAACCCAACGTGGCGGCCGTGCGGCGCGAAGAAGAACGGACACAGTTTGCTACCGTGACCGCGCTGCTCGGCGACGAGAAGCTGCTCGCCGAGCTGAGCGAGGACGGTCGCAAGCGGGCCGTGCGTTGCCACGGCGTAGTCGCCGCAGCGCGCGACGAGCTCGGCCGCCGCCCGCTCGACGAGGTAGTGCGTGGGGCCTGGCTTGCCTTGGGTGGACCCCATTGCACCGACCGCACCGGCCACCTCGACGCCGAGAGATTCTTCGGTCTCATAGCCGGCAGCGAGGATGCAGGCGGCATTGACCTCGATGATCTCGACCGTCGCCTGTCCTTGCTCGAGGCCAATGCCGACCCGGATCCCTCCATCGGCGTCGAGTTCCTGACCATACACAGAGCCAAGGGCCTCGAGTTCGACACAGTCGTGCTGCCCCGCCTCGCGGCGGCCTCCGGGAGGCGTGACTCGGAGCCATTGGTCTTCGAGACCGACGGCAAGACCGGCTTGATCGACATGGTGGCGCCCATCAAGGCGCGCGGACGTGAGTCCGAGGATGACCGCAAACACGCTCTGCTCGAGAGGCGCGAGCACGAGCGCGAGCGGGCCGAGATGCTCAGACTACTCTATGTTGCCGCCACCAGGGCCGAGAGACGGCTGGTGCTGTCGGCTTCGGCTGTCATGGATGAGGAAGGTGATGTCGCTCGGCCACGGAGCGGCAGCCTGATGGCAAGGCTTTGGCAGGTCGTTGCCGGAGAGGCGGCGATGCAGCCGCCGCCCGCATTGCTGCCGGATGACGATCGGCGCGGCGACGAGAATGTCCGCGTGGTGGCAGGGTTTCGGGCGCAGGCAGCGCGCGCTCCGGTTGACGTTCGCAGCGTATCTACGCGCCGTCCCTCCGGTCTCGACGAGTCGCCGCCCGTGAGTTTGTCGAAATCCCTGGTTCCGGCGCAAGTCGGCGATGTGACGCACGCTTTCTTGGAGAGGATCGCGACGGATGGGCCGGAAGCGTGGAGCGCCGCCGGCATCGACGGAGAATCCGCCCGTATAGAGGCCGCGTTGCGCGCCCGCGGCGTGCCGCCCGACAAGCTCTCGCAGGCGACGGCCGAGGTATCGGCCGGGCTGTTCAACGCGCTCGATGACGACAAGGGGCGCTGGGTTCTCGGTCCTCATCCGGAGGCTCGCTGTGAATGGAAGCTCACGAGTTTGATGGACGACCGCCTGATCGACCGCCGCATAGACCGCACTTTCGTTGAAGACGGGGTTCGTTGGATCATCGACTACAAGACCGGTCACTGGACGGCGAGCAACCCGGATTATGCGGGCCTCGGCGAGGAAGATGCGGCCCGCAGGTATATAGAGAAGCACCAGGAGGACCGTCTGCAGCTCGAGGAATACGCCACGCTCATCAGCCATCCCGGTGCTCGCCTTCCCGGCGTAGAGCCCGACAGGCCAATCATGCTCGCTCTGTTCTTTCTACGTCTGCCGGCAGGCTGTAGATGGAAAGAATGGGAATACCGAGCCGACAAAAGCATTGCGTAGTAGCCCACGGTCCGGTAACTTCGCGCCGGTGTCATTGACCGATTGACGGAGGTTGTATCTCGGTGAGCGCCGATACCATTACGTACGTGCTCGATGGCGATGTGGCCGTGATTAGACTGGACGATGGCAAGGCCAACGCCCTCTCGCCCTCGCTGATCGAGGCGCTCGGCTCTTGCCTGGACCGTGCCGAGGCCGAGGCGAAGGCCGTGGTCATGACCGGCCGCCCGGGGCGCTTTTCTGCAGGCTTCGATCTCACGGTCATGCAGACCGGCCCGCAGGAGCTGCGCTCCCTGGTCGAGGCAGGCGCGGAACTGATGCTGCGCCTGTACGAGTACCCGCGGCCTGTCGTCGCGGCCTGCAGTGGGCACGCCCTGGCCGCCGGCGCGATCTTGCTGCTCGTCTGCGACGTACGTGTCGGCAGTGCCGGCGAGTTCAAGATCGGTTTGAACGAGGTGGCCATCGGCATGCCCCTGCCGGCCTTCGGGGTGGAGTTCGCGCGCGCCCGGATCGGCCCGCGCTACCTCACGGAGGCCACGACCTTGGCGCGCATCTACGGGCCCGACACGGCGGTGGAAGTGGGCTATCTCGACCAGGTCGTAGCCCCCGACGAGCTCATGGATGCCGC
>PIVZ01000927.1 GCA_003354045.1 bacterium | reverse complement strand
TGAAGAGATCGAAGATCTTGTGACGCTTCTGCTCGGGCACTCCGGAGCCCGTATCGCGTACCGCGACCCAAAGTGCATCGCCGTCGGCTCGCTCCGTTCTACCGGTCTTTATGACGACTTCCGCGCCGTCCTGGGAAGCATCTATCGCGTTAGCGAGCAGCTCGACGATCACCTGCTCGAACAAGACCGGGTCGAGCTTGGTTTTCAGGCCTCCGTCGTCCGTAGTCAGCGACAGGCGGATTGCCCGTTCCTCCGCCTTGCCTCGTGATATCTCGACCGCCCGCACCACCACTTCGCTGAAGACCACGAGCTGCGGATTGGGCTCGAACGGCCGGGCGAAATCGAGGAGATTGGTGATGCGCTCGTTCAGCCTTTCTGCTTCGCCACTGATGTCTTTGAAGCTGATCGCCGATTGATGATCGGCAAACTCGGCCTCGCCGTATTCGGCGGCCATCTTCATGCCTGCCAAGGGGTTGCGAATCGCGTGCGCGACGGCGCTCGCTAGCTCACCCACCGCGGCCAATCGCTCGGTCCGTATTAGCTGGTCTTGCGCTTCTTGTAGCTCGCGATTGCTGGTCTCCAAGGCCACGTTTTGCTCTTCGAGGTTGCGGTTGAGGATGTCTATCGTCTTGTAGGCTCCCGCGTTCTCGAGAGCCAAAGCGAGCTGGTCGGACATGGTTCGCATCAGCTCGGCGTCGTCCGCCGTGTGGTAACCTCCAGCCCGTTTGGGGCCGACGATCAAGAAGCCGAAAAGCCGCCCCTCCATACGCATCGCCGTGGCCATATTGCCTCCGCGAAGCTCCGCCGTCTCGCTTTCGCCCACGGACCGGGGCAGGACGTCCTGCGCCGATGTCACCAGATCGCGTTGTTCGAGAGCGGAGACGATATCTGCCAATTCGGGACACGGGACGTCTCTTGCGGCCAGTCGCCGTTCGCCGGTATTGCCCTCGCACAGCAACAAGCCACGTCGTATGGCGTTGCCTTGTGCGTTTACCGTGAAGATTGCCGCCGAAACGGGCTGAATCGTCTCATCCACCAGGTCCAAGGCCGTGTGCACGAGGCTGTTGAAGTCGAGAATGGATCTGAAACGCCTGGAGGCCGACTGCACGACGTCGCGGTACTCGTAGCGGCGTCTATCGTAGATGCGGTCGACGAGGTTCTGAATGCGGTCTCGGCTGGGGTTCAAGAGGAGCAAGAGAAACAGGATCAGTACGGCCGAGCCAAAATGTTGCGCCGCGCCGGTCATGTTCTCGAAGAGGAAACCGAAGACTTCGATGGCTACCGTGTAGGCGCCGAGAACCAGGGCGCTCAGAAGAATGTATGCAACTGCCCGTTTGACGACACGGTCCACGTGAAAGAGGTCGTGCTTGGCT
>PIVZ01000926.1 GCA_003354045.1 bacterium | reverse complement strand
AAAGACAGTTGGCCCGCGAATGGGTGCAGCTCACGACCTTGTCCCAGGTCCACTTCTCGGCGAGGACGTCACGCCAGTCGCCGTAGGCGGCCCGCTCGTGCGCCGCACCGTTGGCGGCTTGTGCCGCTCCTTCACCGGAACCGCTGGCGGCCCAGCCCTGCCGCGCTGCAAGCGAGCCCATGCTCAAGGTGAGCACGGTTAGGCCCGAACTGCGGAGAAAATCGCGGCGGCTTATATGCTTGTCCATGGCCAGTCTCCCTTCCTCTAGCATTTCAGGATACTGCGCGGACCACGCTATGGCCACGTCATTTCAGGCCAAAGCCCTGTCATTTAAGGCCACCAGCGTAGAGGTGTCGGCGGGGCACCCGGGACAACCTGTCACTACTTGTAGTAGGACCCGATGAACTTCTCGAAGAAGACGCCCGGAATGAATGGCCGCAGGGCCACGATGAGCTTCTGAACCGGCATCCCCACTCGGTAGCGGGGCTTCGGTGAGGCCTGCCCGATGACCCGGGCCACGAGCTCGGCGAGCTGGCGCGGGTCCGCACCGTTTTGTTCGTCGTGTTCCATCACCGCCACCGCCTTTCGACAGCGCTCGGTGTAGGCGGGATTCGTCTGGCTGGCCGCCGAGAACACACGGTTCCCCGTGAACTCGGTCTTGAAATCACCGGGCTCGATTAGCGTCACGCGAACACCGAACCGACGCACCTCCATGCGCAGGGCGTCGCTGAGCATGCCGAGGGCGCTCTTGGACGCCGAGTACATACCCTGGAAGGGGATGGCGACGATCCCGCCCAGCGAGCCGATGTTGACGATCAGGCCCGAGTGCTGCTCTCGCATGGTGGGCAGGACAGCTCGGCACACCCGAAGCACGCCGAAGAAGTTCGTCTCGAAGAGCTCGCGGGTCTCTTCAGCCGAGCAGTCCTCGATGGCGCCGGCCAGCCCGACGCCCGCGTTGTTGATCACGACGTCGATTCGGCCTTCACGCTCGAGGACGAGGTCCAGCGCCGCACGGACCGAGTCTTCGCGGCACACGTCCATGGGAATCATGACGGGCGAAGAGCCGGACTCGGCCGGGCCCGGAAGCGCTGCCCGGCGGCTGGTGCCATAGACGCGATGGCCGAGATCGGCGAGGTGCTGCGCGCACACTTGGCCGAGACCTGACGACGCTCCAGTGATGAGGACCACCTGCGAACTGGACGAGTGGGACGAATTCATGATTGGTCTCCTGTCGAACAATTTGACGACACCCAGTAGTCTAGAGCTCCACAGATTATGCAACAACGCCCCACCGACGTAGAGTGGCGGCGTGGACGGACCGGTTGTACCGATTGCCTATGTGGCCGAGCTCGTTGACCTGCTCGGTGAGGAAGG
>PIVZ01000925.1 GCA_003354045.1 bacterium | reverse complement strand
TGCATGCGTACCCGCGCCCCACCCTGCGTGTCGCTGACGAGCAGGAAGTTGCTGGCGCGGTCGTTGGCGTTGTTCGGATCACAGCCACCGCCGGCGAGCAGTTCCGGCAGGACGCGGAAGTCCCGCCAGTAGGGCGCGAAGTTGGTGGTGGTGTCGATCGGGCTGTAGCCGCGCACCGACGGCGCGGTGCCGAGGATATCTCCGGAGCCCTCGTTGCGAACCTCGAAGAAGTATTGCACCCGTGTGCCGGCAGTGAAAACGCCATCCGGCAGGATGTCGTCGCACGGCTCGACCGGCAGCATCTCGCCGCCCCAGCTGGTGCCGTTATGCGCCTCCGAGTCGTGGAAGCAGGTCATGTAGGTTCCCACCGTCTCCACGCCGGAACCCTGCTCGCGACCGATCGCCATCCGTGCCTCGTGCCAGGAGTTCGGCGGATAGGAAGCCCAGAAGGGATTGCCCAGGTTCTGGCACGGACCCGGGATCACCCGCCAGCGGAGGAAGCTGGCCGCGTTCGGCGCCTGCGTCTCGATGGCGGCGGAGTCCGCCCGCACGTAGCGCAAGGGAATCTCGATCCCCAGCACGCTGGGGAAGTTGCCCGAGCCGTCCGAGCGCGCAGAGACTGCGCTCAGACCCTGATGCGCCTGCTCGGCGAGCGGGAAGGAGTCGGCAAACTGATCGAAGGTCCGGTTCGTGATCGCCGAACCCTCCGGATCGTAGATGCCGACCCGGACGTTGTCGAAGAAGGGCGTTCCGGCATCGACCGGGTCGCAGGCTTCGTCGCTACGGCACTGGGAGAGCGCGCCGATCATGACGATCATGGAGTCGGCCTCGGCCGGGATCCCGGTGGAGAGGTCGAAGTTCCACTGCGTGAAGCAGTTCGGCCCGTTGCCGAAGGTGTTGTACTGATCCGACTGCAGTCGGGACCAGTTGAACTCCTCGCCCGCCCCCGGGGCACCGCTGGCCGGCGAGTAAGGACAGTTATTGAGGTCATAGGGCCAGTACATCCAGTCGACGTAGACGCCGGTGTTGAAGAAGCCGGTGCCGCCGTCGGTGTAGTGGTCCATCTGCGCCAGACGTCCGCTCGTGCCGTCGAGGTCGGGATTCTCCGGCCCGCCGATCGACAGTGCCGGCGAGACGGCGTACGAGGACATGAACTCGTCGTGCAGGTCGCAGTCGTCCTTGTCACTGAAGATCATCACGTTGCCCTCGAGGCCGCAGCCCTCCGGACACGGGACCTCGATCGGACATTGTAGATCCGCCAGCGGCACGATGCGACCGGCGGCGCGATCGGCATCGAGGGTGATGTCGAAGTCGAATCCCTCGAAGCGCATCGGTTGCCAGCCACCCATGTTCGACTCGAAGTCAGCGAAGTCCTGCG
>PIVZ01000924.1 GCA_003354045.1 bacterium | reverse complement strand
TGTTCCAGGGCGCGACTCTAGATGTCCATCTCCGCCAACTCCCACTCGGCGGCGCGGCATCGCAGCAACAACTCGCCCGGCGCCTGGACCTGTTTCGCCGGCTCTGCGGCGCTGTCGGCTACGCGCATCAGCGCGGCGTCATTCATCGCGCTCTGAAACCCTCCAACGTGATGGTCGTGGCAACCGACGCCGGCGGCGAGGCGCTGCCGGCAGCGGAGATTCAGGTCAAGGTCCTGGACTTCGGGCTGGCCCGGATCACCGACATGGACGTCAGCATGACGACCATGGTGTCCGAGGTCGGGAAGATCCAGGGCACGCTCGCCTACATGAGTCCCGAACAGGCCCGCGGTAATCCGGACGCCATCGATCTGCGGAGCGACGTCTACTCACTCGGCGTGATCCTCTACGAGATGCTCACTGAGCAGCGCCCCTACGACGTCAGTCACTCGCTGGTTCCCGAGGCAATCCGCGTCATCTGCGACGAAGAGCCGGCCCGCCCCAGTGGCGTGGTGCGAACGCTGCGGGGAGATCTTGAGACGATCGTCCTCAAGGCACTGGCCAAGGAACCGGAGCATCGCTACGGATCCGTGCGCGCGCTGGCCGAGGACCTCGACCGCTACCTGTCAAACGAACCGATCCTCGCCCGCCCGCCGAGCGCCAGCTATCAGATGCGGAAGTTCGTGTCGCGCCACAAGGCGCCGGTCGCCTTCGTGACGGCGGCGATGCTTCTGATCCTCGCCTTCGGGATCTCGATGTCGGTCATGTACGGCATCCAGACCCGTGAGCGACGGCGAGCAGAGCTCGAGACACGCAAGGCCGAGCGCATCAATGAATTCATGCAGGAGATCCTTGCCTCGTCGCACCCGCAGCACGAGGGGAGCGAGATAACGGTGCGTGAGATGCTGGAGGCAGCGAGCAAGAAGATCGATGAAGGGCTGGCCGGCGAGCCGGAGATCGAGGCGGCGGTCCGCCTCACCCTGGGGACGACCTTCCAGGCGCTCGATCGGATGACGGACTCCGAGGAGCAGTTGCGTCAGGCATTGACGGCGCTCGAGCGCGCCGAGTCCGACGACCCTTTACAGATCGCAACGCTACAGACCGTGCTGGGTGTCTCTCTCTTCTATCAGGAGAGCGACGCGGCGATCGCCGAGGCGGAATCGCTCTGGGCCGTAGCGATCGAGATCCGCAAGGCACTTCTCGGCGCCCAGGACGAGACGGCCATGCTGATGAGCAACCTCGCGTTCGTCCGGCAGCGAAGGGGAGATGTCGCGGGTGCCGAGCAGCTCCTGCGGGATGCGCTGGAGATGACACGACGTCACTTCGGTGATGAGTGTGAGAACTGTGGACCTCAGGATGACTGCTCGAACCTGAGCTTCCGCA
>PIVZ01000342.1 GCA_003354045.1 bacterium | reverse complement strand
CCAGCTAGCTCGTGAGACAGATCGAGAGCCGCTTCGACCCTGACGGGATACTCGCGCCCGGTCGATTCGTGGGGGGCCTCTGACACCCTGGACATCGGCCTCCCCTGCGTTCACTGCGGTCTGTGCCTCGACACCTGCCCCACCTACCGGGTGCTCGGCACAGAGGCTGACTCACCGCGCGGGCGGATCTACCTGATGGAGGCCGTCAAGGCCGGAACGCTCACGCTGGATGAGAAAGCCACGGCCCATCTCGATGGATGTCTCGGTTGTTTCGCGTGTGAAACGGCCTGCCCCTCGGGGGTGAGCTTCGGCATACGCATGGAGGAGTTCTTGCCGAGACTGGCCGGCGGCTCGGCCACCGCCTGGCAGCGCTTCTCGCGTCGCGTAGCCACGAGCGACCGGTTACTCGACACCGGCCTACGTGCCGCACGCGCGATCGACACCGCCGGCCTCGGGCGGTTGCGCCGCCGCGTTCCCGGCCTCGGCATTCTACCGGGCCGCGACCGCAGCCTCGAGGGGCGCGAGCTCGCGCCCCTCGAGCGAAGCCATGTGCACCAGCCCGTCTATCCCCGTGCTCGGGTAGCCCTGCTGACGGGCTGCGTGGCCGACCGTATCGCGCCGACAGTCAACCGCGACGCCATAGAGGTCTTGCAGACCAACGACGTCGAAGTCGTGGAGGTGCCGGAACAGGTCTGCTGCGGAGCGCTGGCCTTTCACCGCGGAGATACCGGCGAGGCGCTCTCGCTGGCGCGGGAGAACGTCGCCGTTTTCTCTTCACTGCTCGCCGGTAGAGTGGACTATGTCGTGACGACGGCTGCCGGCTGCGGCGCCATGCTCAGGGACTACGGCCGCCTGCTCGCCGCTGACACCGACGGCGGGGCCGCCGAGCTGGTCTCCCGGCAAGTGCGTGACGTTTGCGAGTTGCTCGTCGAGCTCGACTTCCGCCGTCCCGAGCTGCCCGCCGAAGGGCGCCGACCGGTGGCCTATCACGACGCCTGCCACCTGCTCCACGCCTGCGGCATCGAGGACGCGCCGCGGGCCGTGTGCGCGGCAGCAACCGGCGCAAGCCCGGTGGATCTCGGCGAGAACGCCGTATGTTGCGGAAGCGCGGGTAGCTACAACCTCGAGCACCCCGATATCGCCGACGAGCTCGGGCGCCGCAAGGCCGAGCTGGTTGCAGCGACCGGCCTCGAGACGGTCGCGGTAGCCAACGTCGGCTGCCAGCTACAGATGGCGCGCGCGCTTGCCCTGGCACGAGTCAAAGCGGTCGTGCGCCATCCGGTAGAATTGCTTGCCGAGGCTTATCGCTCTGCCGCTTCACGGTGATCGGCGCACCGGCCCCTGCGGCTAATCCTGGCCCGCGTTGGACTCGATCGAGGTCAGGGCGCGCACCGCGCTCTCGAGCTCGGAGAGCTTGCCGAGCAGAGCGCCCACGGCCTGGCGGCGGTCCGCGCGTACCCCTCTCTGGATGACCGCCTCGAGCTCTCGGATGCGCAGCCCGAGCAGGGCCAACTCCTGGCGCGTACGCTGGCGAGCCTCGGCCTCGAGGTGCTCACCCATCTCGTCTACCCGCCTGGAGACCGACTCGAGCGAGGCAACGGAGGCAATACCAACCGAGCCATAGATCTCTGTCAGCCATTCGCTGGCACCGACGAAAGCCCGCAGGATCGCCGTCATGTTGCGCAGCACGTCTGCGCCAGCTGTCTCCTCACCTCGCGACATTGCCCCTGGACCTCGAGCCCGCTTCTAGCCACTCCCGCTCTTTAGAAGAAGAGCCGCCGGCTCCGGTTCTGATGCTCGATCACCCGGCCAGCGGCGCCGGCTCGCGATCGTGCCCCTGCTACGTAGCGAAATATCGGCCTGTGCGCCAGTCCCGCATGGATCGATAATGACGGATGCTACCCCCCGGGCACCATGGCAAGGTCCGAAAACGGCCAGACAAACCCGGCTGCCGGCGCTATATAGACACCCGTGCACCTCGATGCGAAACTCTGCTACCGCGTTCTGCAAAGCCGCGACCCGCGCTTCGACGGCCGCTTCTTCGTGGGCGTGCGCACCACCGGCGTGTATTGCCGGCCGGTGTGCCCGGCACGAACGCCCAAGCGCGAAAACGTCAGATTCTACGCCTGCGCGGCTGCCGCCGAGGCCGCCGGCTTCCGTCCGTGCCTGCGCTGCCGGCCCGAGAGCTCGCCGGGCACTCCCGCCTGGCTGGGCACTTCGGCCACCGTCTCGCGCGCCCTGAGGCTCATCGCGGCCGGTGCGCTCGACGGGGGCAGCAGCGAAGCGCTGGCCGCCCGCCTCGGCGTTGGCGAACGACAGCTTCGCAGGCTCTTCCAACGCCACCTCGGCGCCTCCCCCGGCTCGGTGGCCCGGACCCGACGCCTGCACTTCGCCAAGAAGATCCTCGACGAAAGCTCGCTGCCGATAGCCGAGGTCGCACTGGCCTCCGGGTTCTCGAGCGTGCGCCGCTTCAACGCGGCGATGCGCAACTCGTTCCACAAGACGCCAAGCGCGCTGCGTGCGGCCGCGCGGGGGTCGTCGTCGAAGGCATCGGCCACGCAGGCATCGTGCTCACCGACGCCGGCCGCCCAGGGGTCGTCTGCACGAATATCCTCGACGCCGGAAGAAGGCGGCGCCTTGACGTTCAAGCTCGCCTTCCGCCCGCCCTACGATTGGGAGGCGCTTACTGCCTTCCTCGCCGCCCGCGCGATCCCCGGCGTGGAGAGCGTCAGCGCCGAGAGCTACCGCAGAAGCGTACGCGTAAACGGCAATGCCGGCGTGGTCGAAGTGTCCCCATGCAAGGCATCCAACCATCTGCTGGCGCGCATCGACCTACTCGAAGCGCGCCACCTTGCCGAGGTCGTGGACAGGCTGCGCAGGCTCTTCGATCTCAGTGCCGATCCACAAGCGGTGGCCGCCCAGCTCGGGACTGACGCCGGTCTTCGGCCTTTGCTTCGCAGGCGGCCGGGATTGCGTGTACCGGGCGCTTGGGACGGCTTCGAGCTGGCCGTGCGCGCCATCCTTGGCCAGCAGATCAGTGTAGCCGGCGCCACCGTCTTGGCCGGGCGCCTGGTCGAACGTTTCGGTGAGCCTTTGGGCGCTCGTCTGGACTGCGGAATCGAAGCGCTGTTTCCACGGCCCGAGGTGCTGGTCGAAGCCGACGTCGCCACCATCGGCCTGCCGGGTGCACGCGCCAGGGCAATCCGCGAGCTCGCACGCGCGGTGTGCGAGGAGCGGGTCGGGCTGGACTTCGCCAGTGGACTCGATGCGGCCGTTGCCAGTTTGGCGGCCGTGCCCGGTATCGGACCGTGGACGGCCGGGTACATCGCGATGCGCGCCCTGGGCGAGCCCGACGCTCTCCCCAGCGGCGACCTCGGATTGCTACGCGCACTGTCGAACGGCGCACACAAGGCACGCCCGGCCGAGCTAGAAGCGCGCGCCGAGGGCTGGCGGCCGTGGCGGGCCTATGCGGCCATGCATCTGTGGATGAATGAGACGGCCGGTCGGTCCAAGCGGCGATCCGGCACGAAGGAGTGTTGAGATGAAGCTCGGATACGACAGCATCGATTCCCCCATCGGCGAGGTGCGCTACGCCTTTAGCGACGATGGAGTCTGCGGCCTCGCCTTCGGCGAGGGCTGGGCCAAGATTCGTCGTGCTCTGGAGAGACGGCTGGGAAAGTTCGAGCTCTCGGCGACGCCGCTCGGCCCCGTGAATACGGCGCTGCGCGCCTACTTCGACGGCAACCTGACCGCCCTCGACGACTTACCTGTGGACGGCGGCGGCACCCCTTTCCAGCGCGAGGTCTGGCGGGCGCTCAGGCGAATCCCTGCAGGCACGACGGTGTCTTACGGCGAGCTGGCGGCTTCGCTCGGGCGCGCGGGAAGCCAGCGCGCAGTGGCCGGGGCCAACGCGCGCAACCCGGTCTCCCTGATCGTCCCCTGCCACCGGGTGATCGCCTCCGACGGCGGGCTTGGCGGCTACGGCTTCGGCGTCACGCGCAAGCGCTGGCTACTCCACCACGAAGGGGCGTAGACAAGCTGGCCGTTAGGCGATAGGGAGACAGTCCCCCACGCCGAACCCATGAGGGCACCGAAGCAGTATCGTTTCGCCCGGGCCGTGATCGCCAAGCTTTCGCTGGATGGCAGGCTGAAGAGCGAGCCGGACCTGACAGTGAGAGACGGGCTCCGCTACTGGCAGGCGCGAGTGCTCGACGTCATCCTCATCGTGGGGGTGCCGCTGGCGGCAATCGCGTATATCCCGAGCGTACTGCTGTCTCTCCACGAGGGTCTCGTGAGCGTCGCAGTCCTCGATACCCTGGCCATGGCCGGCGCTATCGGCCTCCTCGTCAGTCGCCGCTTGCCTTTCAGCGTCCGCGCGGGCGCTGTCGTAGCACTGTCCCAGATCGTCGGCTTGATCCTCTTCGTCGTGCTCGGTCCGTTCGGCGCCGGCCCGGTTTGGCTGTTCGTGGGCCCCATCCTGGCCGCTGTGCTCGGCGGCACGCGGGCCTCGGTCGCGGCACTCGCCGTCAACGCGACCATACTCGGCGTCGTTGGCCTGCTTATCTACTCCGGCAATCTTCATGGCGAGATCGCGGTCATTCACCCAATGGAGAAATGGGTCGTCATCAGCGTGAACTTCATGCTGCTCAACACCGTAGCCGCCGTGGGTGCGTCGATGATGCTGAGAGGCTTGCAGGGCTCGCTGGAGCTGGAGCAGGCGGCACGGGCATCGCTCGGCCGCAAGCATGACGAGCTCGCGGCCGCGCAAAGCACACTGGAACGCGAAACGGAGGAGCGAGAACTGTTGATCGCCGAGCTGAAAGCAAAGAACACGGAGCTCGAGCAGTTCACCTACACAGTCTCTCACGACCTCAGGAGTCCGTTGGTCACCATCGAGGGTTTCGTTCGCCACCTGGAGAAGGATGTGGCCTCGAACGACAAGGGCCGCCTCGCAACAGACCTCAGGCACATCAACCAGGCGACGGGCAAGATGGAGGCATTGCTCCGGGACGTACTGCAACTGTCGCGCATCGGTCGTAGCGCGAGGCCGTCCGCGCCGGTTCCTCTGGACGAAATAGCGCACGAGGCAGCCGCGACACTGGCGACCGTGATCGAGCGGCGAGGTGCGAGAGTCGAGATCTCTGATGATCTGCCCGTCGTGCGCGGCGACCGAGCGCGGCTGCTGACGGCGTTCGAGAACCTGATCGACAACGCGATCAAATTCTCGGGTAACGTATCGGAGCCACGGATAGAAATCGGCTCACGGCAGTGCGATGGACGCAGCGTGTGCTTCGTGAGGGACAACGGCATCGGTATCGACGCGCTCTATCATGACAAGGTCTTTGGCCTCTTCGAGCGTTTGGATCCGCAAACGGCGGGAACCGGTGCCGGGCTCGCAATCGTCCGAAGGATCGTCGAGGCACACCGGGGTCGGATCTGGATCGAGTCGGAAGGCAACGGGCGGGGCACTACATTCTTCCTGGACCTGCCTACGGGAGAGTCGATCGAGAGCGTGGAGAACCGCAGCGGCAAGTGAGCCTCTGCGTGTTCTGCCCGTAGAGGACGAGCCAGCCCATGCCGTACTCATACAGC
>PIVZ01000923.1 GCA_003354045.1 bacterium | reverse complement strand
GAACGATCTCGCCCAGGTAGATACGGCTGGTCAGTATCCTGTGTACGTGGCCGCGCGAGAACGGCCGGCCACCACTTTGGCGTCCGGATGCACTCGTATACACACGCGTCCGATAGCCGCGGCGCTCCAGTTCTCGTACCAGCTCTCCGATGCGCCCGATCTCGGCGTAGCGAGTGAAGATGTGGCGAACGGTACTTACTCCCGCCGGCTCCGGGATCAGATGGCGCTCACGCACCACGTATCCGATCGGTGGCGTGCCGCCCATCCACATGCCCTTCTTCTTCGACGCCGCGATCTTGTCCCGGATACGCTCGCCGGTGACCTCGCGCTCGAACTGCGCGAACGAGAGCAGGACGTTTAGCATAAGGCGGCCCATCGAGGTTGTAGTGTTAAACTGCTGGGTGACCGACACGAAGGAAGCGTCGTTGTCCTCGAGCACTTCGATCAGGCGAGCGAAGTCGCGAAGCGAGCGCGTTAGCCGGTCGACCTTGTAGACCACCACTACGTTGACCTTGCCGGCGGTGATGTCGCAGAGGAGACGCTGCAAACCGGGACGCTCGAGGCTCCCACCCGAGTAGCCACCGTCGTCGTAGCGGGTCTTCACGAGCCGCCAGCCCTGTGAGGTCTGGCTCTTGATGTAGGCCTGGCCCGCCTCGCGCTGAGCATCCAGGGAGTTAAACTCCTGCTCGAGACCTTCTTCGGAGGACTTACGCGTGTAGACCGCGCAGTAACGGGGCCGCTCCTTGCCCGCCATCTCAGGCCGCCTCCCGAGTGGCGTTCTTGTTCTTTCGAAGGCCGAAGAAAGCCGGACCGTTCCATCGTGTGCCCGTGATCGCGTGTGCGACCTGCGAGAGGCTCGCGTAGGTGCGCCCGTCAAGCACAAAGCCCTCGACAGTGCTCATCACCGTGTAGGTACGCCCGCGCCACCGGCGCACCAACGTGGTTCCCGGGCCAAGATGTTCGGGCCCCGTGCGTGGGCCGAGCAAACCGCGACCCGCGTCGTAGGCCGCAATCAACGCGGCCAGCCGCCGGCGGGCGGCGGCCTTTAGCCCGCCCTCGCGCTCGGCCTGGATCTTCCATGCCAGGCCGTAGCGAAGAAGCTCGGGCGTGCA
The DNA here is from genome assembly GCA_003354045.1 of bacterium. Lineage (GTDB taxonomy): Bacteria > Desulfobacterota > Binatia > UBA1149 > CAITLU01 > PIVZ01. Next base: position 270 of record PIVZ01000923.1, on the reverse strand, counting down.
GCCCGCCGCCGGCACGGGCTCGCGCAAGGCCTCCCAGGCCTTGCGCAGCTCGGCCTTGGACATGCCGGCGAGGGGGGGGATTTCCGGGTGGTTTTGCGTCATGGATATTTCCTCCTTAGTCGTTGCCATGTACGCTTGCCTGGCCGAGCAAAGCCAGTTCTTTCGCCCAGTTAGGAGAACTTTCCGCCAAACCTCCCCATCCTGGCAAAGGCCCGCGTAACCACGCGAGAACACGCGTCATTGTGGGGGCGCTCCGGGGCCTTCGCGCCC
>PIVZ01000922.1 GCA_003354045.1 bacterium | reverse complement strand
GAAAGCTCGCCGAGCTGGCCGCGCCAACTGAGCCGGGCCGAAATCTCGGGCGGCGGCTCCACCTCTGGATCCGCCATGGCAAGAGGAAGGTTGGCAGTGAGCCCGACGTTGGTATCGGTCAAACCCGCCAAGGCAACGGTAACATCGGCGCGGCCGTCTTTTATCGTGGCGTCTATGTCGCCTTCCAGGGGCGCCACGCCCGCACGCTGCAACCGGCGCGTATGGGCATCTTCCAGATTCAGCGCGAGTTCGACCAGCGGATCGTCTCGAGTCCCCGATACGGTGGCGCGACCGTTCAACGTTCCGTCAAAGCGAAGCCCGGGCTCGAGGATGGCGAGCAAGGACAGCGGTAGGCCGTGAGTCTCGGCCTGCGCCGCGATGCGCTCTGCCTCCACGGTCGCCTCCAAGATGAGCGCCCCCTCTTCGTCAATTTTGAGATGAACCGGAGCGAGTGAAGTCGCCTCCTCCGACATCGCCAATGTGGTCGGCTCGACAAGCGTGAGCGGATGCCCGGCGAACGCGGCGCTGAGGTCTCGAACCTCCACGCGAACGGAGTCCTCGCCAGGCGTCACGGAAGCCACGGCCTCAGCCGTGAACTCGCGCGGCTGCGTGCCATCGAACGCCAGTCTCACGTCCCATCGCCCGCCCGAAGCGGTGGCCGTGAGGTCTCCGTTTGAAATTACCGCACCGCCGGTTTCGAAATCCTCAACACGCACGCTCACGCGGCCTTCGTCGCCGGCCAGAGGGTCGAGCACGTCTGCGGACACAGCTAGCTTCGCAGCGCTTGCGATGGAGTTCGAACCGAACGGAAAGACGACATCGTCACCTTCGAGGACGAGGTTCATACGCTGCCGCCCACGCTCGACCTTCGTGTCTTGCACGGATGCGCCACCGGCTTCGCTCTCCGTCGTCAAATCGACCTTGACCGCGAGACGGCCGCCCAGCGGTCCGCCGACAACAGATCCCCAGGCAGAGAGATCGGCACAACGCCCCTCGATACTGCCCTCTAACGGCGCACCCTCCAACAAGCGCGCGGAGCCGTGCAAACGGGTGGCAGGCCCCTCCAGGCTGAGCTCGGTGAGCTCGACGCCACGCCAATCCAAGACCTGGAAATCGGCGGAGCCACGGCCACCGATACCTTCTCGATGGACCTCCACGGTTATGTGTCCCGAAGCGGCTCCAGGCAGTGCAGCAGCATCGATGGTGGCCACCAAGGACTCAACGCTGGCGCCGCCAAGCGACAGCTCGCTCCCGTCGAGTCGTGCGCTTACCTCGAAACCGTCGAGAGGACCTTCGGCCTCCAACTCGAGCGCCGCTGCGCCTCGCAGGACCTCCTCCGAGGCTCCCAGTCGCCAGTCCAGAGCCGAAGCGTCCACCCGCAGCT
>PIVZ01000341.1 GCA_003354045.1 bacterium | reverse complement strand
CCACGACGACGTCAACGAGGAGCACCACGATTCCACCCGCTCCGATGTGCGGTGATGCGTCGGGCGATCGCGACCTGAAAACGACTGACGCACTGATCGCGTTGAAAGCCGCCGTAAGCGGCGGGTGCGCCCTATGTATCTGCGACGTCGATAACTCCGGCGGTGTGTTTGCCACTGACGCTCTGAAAATCCTCAGGCGAGCGGTGGGTAAGCCAGAAGTGTTGACCTGCCCGGCGTGTTAGCCTCAACCGACAGGACTTCTGGGTCATAAGTGCTTCTAGAATGCCGTGCGGCTGGTCAACGACTGGGATGACACTGTGACCGTAATCTCGACGGTGACGAATACAGTGATCACTACGATCGATGCCAGCGGCCGCGACATCGAGGCATCCCGGACTCTAGCCGAGTCTATGTAGCTGTGGGCCCGCCGCTCACTTCGACATTTCCAGGTACTTCTCCAAGATCTCGTTGACGATGTCCGCGGCGAGGGCCCGGGACTTTTCTATCGCCGGATTGGAGTGGAGAACGATCAAGTCATCTAGCTCTTCGTCGGAAAATGTCTCGGCCGTGACAGTCTCGGTGACCTCGATCGCGTGCTGGAAGTCCTCGTGGTACTCCTCTCGCGCCTTCTTGAGATCCGCCACGAAACGATCGTTCCCTTCCTTCTCGGCTTTGGCGATGAAGTAGGCGAGAATGTACTCGACGGTGGTCGAGTAATGTTCGTGGGACTTCGAAGTTTCCAAGAATTGCCTTGCCTTTTCTCTGGTTCCCATTGAGCTGTCCTTCTTGGTTCTACGTTACGACGTCCGCTGGTGATCGTGCCCGCATCCGTATTCCATATTCGCGCGCGTGCCATGCATAGGTCAACTACGAAAAGGGCGACAATGAGCCGGTTTGGAGGGCGTGCGCGTGTCGGCGTACCACTGCCCGGGTAGTGATTGTTGTTCGGCGCTCCGGCATCTACTAGGTTGAAGCGCTATGAGGCCTGGATCCAAGCTTTTTTGGGCACTGCCCCGCGGGAGGATTGAGCGCTGCTTGGCCGCTGGTCTGACCACATTGACTCTTTCTGCTGGCCTCGCGCACCCTGCCGCCGCCCTTGCCGCCGGCGATGCCGTTGCTCCAAACGCGACCGCCGTAGGTCCAGCCGCAGTCTCCGCCGCTCCAGCCCGCACCGCTGCGCGGCCGAACCTGGTCGTGGTCGTGGTCGATACCCTGCGGGCAGACCATATGGGCGCCTATGGATACGGTCGTCCTACCTCACCGTTCATCGACGAGCTGGCCAAGACTGGGCTGCTCTTCGAGAACGCGGTTGCGCAGGCGCCGTGGACCGGCTCGTCGCTGGGCAGTCTGTGGACCTCGCGCTACGTCTCCGAGACGGGAGCGCACGCGCGCGAGGGCGAAGACGGGCGGCGCAACATCGACAAACATCACTGCACGCGCCTGAATGATGCGCGGCCGACCTTGGCAGGCGTTCTCGCCAAAGCGGGTTACAGAACGATATCGGTGGTCTCGAATTCTTTCGCCGGCCGAACCTGTGGCATCCTTACCGGTTTCCAGGAGAGCCACTATCAAAGCCGTCCGGCGGTGGCGACGGTGGGTCGCGCCCTCGAGCTGGTGACCGAGCACTTGGCGGCTGACGCGAAGATGCCGTTCTTCTTGCAGCTTCACCTGATCGACGTCCACGCGCCGACCGCGCCTCCCGGGAAGTATCGCACCTTGTTTCGAGGGGCCGACGGCAAGCCCCACGGAGCCCAGCACAGAGGCTGGGGTCATGGCGCTGCGCGTGCAGGTGATTCTTCAGAGGTAGACTCGTTCATCGATCACAAGACGGCGCTCTATGACAGCGCCGTTGCCTACGTGGACTCGCAGATAAAGCGCTTCGCCGACGAGCTCGAAGATCTCGGCGTTGCCGGCGACACGGTTATGGCCATCGTTTCGGATCACGGAGAGGATCTGTGGGATAGTCCTGACTTCCGGGCCAAGTACGAACACGATCCGCGCGGACTCGGCTCGATCGGACATGGCCACTCGCTGCTACAAGAGCTCTTGCACGTACCGATCGTCCTCGTGGGCCCTGGCGTACCCGAGGGGAGGGTGCGCACCCGCGTGAGCAACTTGGACATCGCGACCACGCTTACGCAGCTCGCCGGGGTAAAGCCGCCGTCCGGGGCCTTCCGCGGCCGTTCGCTTCTCGATGCCGCAAGACGAGAAAGGGAAGCCACAGGTGGCGATGATCGTTCGATACTCAGCGAGGACATTGCCTATGGCTACGATGGCAAGGCGCTGTACCGAGGTCGCTACAAGTACATCGTCTATACCGCCCACCCGAAGCGGCCGGCTTTCCTCTTCGACCTGCAAGCAGACCCCCGCGAAGAGCATGACCTGGCGACGAAGCGGCCCGAGGTCATGCGAGAGATGGAAGCAGCACTGGCCGACCTGCTTGCCGACCTCGACGTGCCCGGCAGCGACCGCGTAACTCCTGTCGACCCGCAATCGCTGGAACGCCTGCGCTCCCTCGGCTACGGCCAGTAGCCGGCTGTCACACCAAAGGTCTTGGTGACCGTGCGGTCTACGGCTGAGCCTTGGTTGGCCAGGGCTGGAGTCTGACTAACTCCATCCGATTCCGCCTTTTGCCCGACCGCCAGGCCTCTACCTGTCGCTTCTTGACCTGCCTGACAAGCCAGGGCGAGTTGCGTGACTCGAGAATCACGTATTCGGCGCGGTAGCGCTCGAGGACGTCGTAACTTCGGGAATGCCGGTAGGTGTATATCGGCCGCTGCGCGAACAGACTGTAGCAGGGCGCGCACGAGGCCATGACCACGGCATCGTCCGGGACTTCGCGGCCGATCCAATCGCCGAGCTTCGCACGCGCGCTGCTGCCGCTCGGCTTTTTCACCGAACGAGGAAGTACCGCTACATGGGAGGCCAATACGATCGCGAGGCCTGCGATTGCCACGGGGCGGGCGAAGCCGGGGTGGCCGGCTCGACCGGCCAAGTATCGTGAGATCCACAGGAGGCCGCCAGCCGCGTAGACGATCGCAAACGGTACGGCCGGAAACAGCAGGCGCGGGTAGTAGTGGCGATGGTCGATCACCGCGAGCAGAAACACGAACCAGGCCCACTCGGTGAGCAAGGGTCCTCGGCGAAGGGAGAGCCAGTATCCCAAGGCCATCAGTACGCTCGCGATGGCCAGCGCCATGCCTTCGCTCTCTCCCGTTACTGCCGCGGACAGGCCGCGCCATACTCTACCGGCGTTGGAGCGCATCTGGCGAAGCCGGCGGTCCAAGGGGATCAGCTCCGAGTCCGGGTCTGCCGAGTCCATGTGGAACTTGAGCGTCTTGTAATCGAAGCTCTTCAGCTGCTCCGCCGGGCGTTCGGCCAGCGTAACTGCGTGCTGTGAGTAGAGCAGCCACGGGAGAATGGCCGCGAAGAAGACGGTAGCAGGGATCAATCCGCGCAACCGCCCGCGCCCGCGGCCGCGAACGGCGTCGCAGAGGACCATCCCCGGTAACAGCAGTACGGTGACCGAGCGGAAGTAGAAGGCGGCGATCAGGCACAGGGTGCCGGCCATGGAGTTGGCCAGCCACGGACGGTCGCGTGAGGCTGCACGCTCGAACAGCGCAAGTCCGGCGAATAGACATGCAACGAAGGGTAGCTCGGACATGATCCAGTTGGCTTGCTTGACCGCCAGCGGCGTGGTCCCGCAGACGAGAGCCACGGCAAGGCCGATCCACGGGCCGTGGCGGCGCTTGACCAAGAAGTAGAGCGCGAATACGGCGGCGACCCCGAATGTCACGAAGAGGCGGTTTATTGCCGCGAAGTCCGGCAAGCCGTCATCGAGGAAGAGGGTGATCAGTACGGAAATGCCCGGCGGGCGTAGGAAGAACGGCCGGCCGAGATACGTGTAGCCTTCTCCAGCCTCGAGCGACTGGGCCAACACCACGTACAGACAGCTGTCCCAATGAAATCGCCACCCCTGGGCTACACTGAAGAAAAGGGCTGCCAGGGCGTAGCTCGCCAGAACGAGTAGGGGGATTACGGCAGAGAGCCGTGCGCTTGTGAGCCTTTCAGAGGGCAATTGCTTGTGCCTCGCACCGGCGCCTCCATGGCGCCCGAAGCGGCGGCGGATGAATGGCCGCCGCCTAACCCTAGTATAGTCGATGTTGGCTCGAGGCCCGAGCCCGCAGCCAAGGAATCCGTCGGTTACACAAAGGCCGCGCGAAAACCGATCTGACCCTGGCTACTGCTATTTGTGTTCGTGGAGAGGCTGCGCCGATGCACTCTGGCGATACAGTCTGACGGCGGTGCCCGGTGACGTACTCCTTTCCATTAGTGAGCGGGGAAGCTATTGTCACTCGTCCCGCCATCTCCTCGGAGAAACACGACTGCCGGGACCCCGCTTTGCTGCACGAGCTCAAACAACGAGAGAGGGAAGGGCGTCCGATCCGAGTCCTCGTGGTCGGTGCCGGATCGATGGGCCTCGGCGTGGCTTTTCAAGTGCGGCGGACGCCGGGTATGGAGCTCGTCGCTGTCGTCGATGTCGACCGCCAAGCCGCACTCGGCGCTGCCGCGGTCGGTGCCCCCGAGGTCGAAATAGTAGAGTACCGCTCCGGCCAACACCTCGAGCCGAAGCCTGGCCACGTTGTGGCCGGTACAGAGCTCTTCCCCCTGCTCGAAGGCAATCCGTTGCGCGCCGACGTTCTCGTCGAGTGTACGAACGTAATTGCGTTTGCTGCGCGTGGCGTCACTTCCGCCCTGCAGAACGAGATCCACGTTGTCCTCATGAACTCCGAGGTGGACCTGTTGCTCGGCCCTTCGCTACACGCGCTCGCACACGAGTACGGGGTGGGGATAACCAGCGATGCCGGCGACCAGCACGGTGTCTTGATGAGAATGATCGAGGAGATCGAGCTGTGGGCCTTCTCGATCAAGATGGCGGGTAACATCAAGGGCTTCCTCGACCGGTATGCCACCGTAGAGTCGATTGCCGAAGAAGCTCGCATACGAGATCTGAATCCGGTTCAGTGCGTCGCCTATACCGACGGCACCAAGCTCAACATCGAGATGGCGCTGGTTGCCAACGCGACCGGACTGCTACCCTGGCGCCGTGGAATGGAGGGCCCGCCGGCCGATAACGTCTCCGAAGTGTTCGGGCTGTTCGATTTCGACAAGTACGGGGACGGCGGCTGCGTAGACTACATTCTCGGCGCCGAACCAGGGGGCGGCGTGTTCGTGGTGGGACATTGCGACGATCCCGTCCAGCAGCCCTATCTCCAGTATTATAAACTCGGCGCCGGTCCGTATTACTTGTTTTACCGGCCCTACCATCTTTGCCATCTGGAAACGCCGGTTGCCATTGGCGACCTCTGCCTACACGGCAAGAAGGTCCTGGAACCCTCTTGCGGCAAACAAGCCGAAGTCATCGCCTTTGCCAAGAGAGACATCCCGCGAGGCACCAGCTTCATGCACGGCATAGGTTCGAACGAGCTATACGGAATGGTCGAGTGCCGCGAGACGATCGACAGGGAGAATGCCCTGCCGGTCAGTCTGCTCGACTCCGAGTGCGGCCGGCCGTTCGTCATTGCGCGCGATCTCGAGAAGGACGAGCTCG
>PIVZ01000921.1 GCA_003354045.1 bacterium | reverse complement strand
TGGTTGGCGATGGCGGCGGCCAGGTGGGCTACGGCATTGGCAAGGCCAAGGAGGTTCCTGAGGCTATTCGCAAGGGCGTCGAGAAGGCTCGCAAGTCCTTGGTTCCGGTTCCGTTGGTGGAAGGGACAATTCCCTACGCCGTAAAGGGCCGCTACGGTGCCGGATTGGTCATGCTCAAGCCGGCCGGTGCGGGTACCGGCGTCATTGCCGGCGGTGGCATCCGTGCGGTCGTCGAGTTGGCGGGAATTGAGAACGTACTGACGAAATGCTTGGGCAGCCACAACCCGCACAACATGGTCAAGGCCACGATGCAGGCGATCTCTCAGCTTTCCTCGGCTGAAGCAGTGGCTGCGCGCCGAGGTAAACCACTCGAAGAGATACGGAGTGGTCGGTGAGCGGACGCGAAGACATGGTCAAGGTGACGTTGGTGGGCAGCTACATAGGCTGTACCGAGAGACAGCGGGGCACGCTCAGGGGGCTCGGCCTCACGCGCCGGGGAAGGACGGTGATCGTGAGGATGAGCGCTCCGGTGGCCGGCATGCTGCGCAAGGTGGCACACCTTGTAAAGGTGGAGGGCTGAACGATGCAGCTCGATTCGATGAAACCGGCGCCTGGATCGCGAAAGTCGCGCAAGCGTATCGGCCGCGGCCCCGGCTCCGGACACGGAAAGACCAGTGGCCGTGGGCACAAGGGCCAGGGCTCGCGCGCCGGGGGAGGTCCCAGGCCGGGCTTCGAGGGAGGCCAGATGCCGCTTTCCCGTCGTTTGCCCAAGCGCGGCTTCCACAACATTTCCCGCGTGGCCTACCAGGTGGTCAATCTTTCCGACTTGTCGGCCTTCGTGCCGGGTTCGACCGTCGATTTGCAGGCGTTGAGAGATATCGGCCTTGCGCGGCGGCGGCGCCCACTCAAGGTCCTGGGCGGCGGCGCGCTCGAGCACGGATTGACGGTGAAGGCTCAGGCCTTCTCACGTGCGGCCAGAGAGGCCATCGAGAAGGCCGGCGGTAGTGCCGAGGTCGTGGCCGCCGAGGGCAAGGCGGACGAGTAACGAATAGTGTTCGAAGGCATCCAAAACGTACCTCGGATTCCCGAGCTCCGGCGACGTCTGGGCTTCACTCTGGCCATGTTGGCGGTCTACCGTCTCGGTGTCGCGGTTCCGACGCCGGGCATAGACGGACAGGCGCTCTCGGAGTTCTTCAGGGCGGCCGGCGCGACCGTCTTCGGGATGGTCAATCTGTTCTCCGGCGGCGCTCTGGAGCGATTCTCCATCTTTGCGCTGGGGATCATGCCGTACATTTCCGCCTCGATCATTCTCCAGCTGATGACGATGGTCATCCCCTACATGGAGGCCCTCAAGAAGGAGGGTGAGCAGGGGCGGAAGAAGATAA
>PIVZ01000920.1 GCA_003354045.1 bacterium | reverse complement strand
AGAAATTGACGGAGTCGGTCCAGTTCATGCCCGGGCAGTGGTTGAAGCCGTACTCGTAGGTCTGCGTGGGGTTGTCCCACCAGCCGATCTCGCCCATGGCATTCACGTTGCAGCAGCCGATCTCCTCTTCCGCGCCGACGCTGAGGATCAGGTCGATACGCTCCGTGTCGCCCTGCTGCATGGCGCAGAAGAACCAGCGCATCGCGCCGGCGACCTCGGTGGGACCGTAGACGCCGTGGTTGTTCATCAGGGTGTCGGTGTTCTCTACGTCGATGTGCAGGCCGGCGGCCGGCTTGCCCGGCGCGTGGCCGATGAAGTCACCGAGGCCGTAGCCGGAGGGTGCCTGCAGTGAGTGAAAGCCGATGTACTCGACACCCAGGCCGCCCTGGTTACCGCCGAAGCTGGACCACTGCGTGATGTCGTGGATGTAGCACTCCTGCGCCGGAAAGACGGGGTCGGCGTAGGGGTAGAAGGCGTTGTCGTAGTCCTCGTAGGTGGCGACGCCGTCGAAGTCCTCGGAGGGGTGTCCGTGGAGGAAGCGGTAGTAGCAGATGTTGCGCAGGGGATCCGGGGAAAGTGACACGAACTCGTAGGTCTCCTTGAGGATCCACTGTTCGCTGAGAATCGAGACGCCGCCGCCGAGACCGCGGCCCATGGGAGTGCGCGCGTCGACGAACTTGTGCGTGATCTGGATCATCAGGTCGCCGTTGGCGATTTCGGAGTAGCCGTGGTCCATGTAGGTGTCGATGTTCGTGTCCGTGACGGTCAGCGGAGTGACGACGCCGAAGGTGGAGCCGGTGAGCCAGTCGGGGAAGATCCACTCGGGATCCATCCAGCTGAAGTGCGGAACCCAGGCGGCTGCGGCGGCGTCCCACTTCTCGTAGGAGACCGCGCCGCCCCACTCGCCCGAGAGCATCTCGTGGGTGTAGCCGCGGTAGTAGCCGAGATAGTCGGAGTAGCCGAAGTCCGTGAGGGCGATCTCCCAGGTGGGGGAGGTCATGAGCTGCACGGGGGAGCGATCGTCGCCGGCCATGCGGGTGGGCAGGGCTGGCTCGGCGGCGAAGGCCAGGTTCGCCAGGAAGAGCATCGCGAGGCCGAGACAGAGGGAGAGGGAGAAAGCAGGGTGCTTGGAGTGCATGGTGTTTTCCTTTGAATGGAGGGATCAGGTGATGTTGTCATCTGCCCCTCCCTAATCACGTCTCATGCCTCCCTGCGCTTCCTCTTGTATCCTCCATGTTGATAATGGGTTACAGGGGTAATGCCCCTTCGGCGGGTTCACCGAATTCCCGCCAGAATCTCCATAAATAAGAGAGGGCTCACCGGGATGCGGAGAGGGCTCAGGCCTGCGAGAGCTCCGCAAGGGCTTCCAGGAAGGGCGCGAGGCGCCGCTCCC
>PIVZ01000340.1 GCA_003354045.1 bacterium | reverse complement strand
GTCTCTCACGAGGTAGAGCCGAAAAATGAGCCGCTGTTTGAAGCCAACGAAATCGCGGGTGACCACCGTGAGGCTCCGCGACTCCCAATCCGGCGCGACGAGAGAGTCCTTCCCGACCAGACAGGCCACGAAATCGCGGCGGACGATGTCATGAAAGGCCGCTTCGTTGTCGATTCGTGACTTTATCGTGAGCTTGTAGCGGTCTCGCGCTTGTCGCTCTACCAGCACCCTCTTGAGGGGCTTCAGCGGCATGGTCCTCATGACTCGAGACCGGCTCCGGAAATGCTCTAAGAATTCACGGCGGCGGTCAGGCTAATGCTTGGCGCATCGCTGCCACCGGAAACGAGGTTCCGTGCGCGGGGTGGATCGTTTCGACCTTCTCTTCCAGCAACTTGCTCCAGGTGTTCTTCAACGCGGCGATATCCTCCGCGAAGATCGGCAGCCCGGGTCCGCCGAAGGACGGGATGCCGTTCATCGCTATGTCGCCCACGAAGGCGTTCCCGTCGTCGAGCAGCACGGTTACCGAGCCGCCGGTGTGCCCGGGAGTATGGACTATCCTCCCGGGGATTCCGTACTCGGCCAGCGAAAGCCCACCGTCGTCGAGAAGGATGTCGACGCTGCCACTCGGCACCTTGATGAGTGGCGCGAACAACGAGAGCAAGGCACTGAGCATCTTTCCCCATGTGGTGACGCCGGGTGGCATCTCGACGACGGATTCCTCCAGGCACGCTCTGTCGTGTTCGTGCATGGCAATCGGCGCACCGGTGATCTCGTGCATTTCGGCAGCCGAGCCGATGTGATCCCAGTGGCCGTGGGTGAGTACAATGAGGCGGACGTCGCCGGGCGCTATTCCGGCCTTCTCGAGGCCGGCCACTATGTTGCCCGACTGTTTCGGTCCCCCCGCATCGACGAGCACGACGCCTTCGTCTTGCAGTACGAAGCAGGCCGAATTGGATAGTGAGATCGTGTGTATTTTGGTTGCCATGACGCTCGCTCCTCCTTCGGCGCAAGACCCGGCCGCAAGGTTATCACCCGCTCAGGCCCTGTACACCTTCACCTTGGCACAAAAGTCCATCTGGCCGCTGAGCGTGTCCACGTTGTTCCAGTCGAATTTGATCAGCGAATTGTAGTGCACTCCCTTGCCGCGCGACACGTTCTTCTCCTTACCCCAGCGACCCCCGATTCCGAAGGTGCCGACGACCTCCGGATGCACACACTCAGTGACTCGGACCTTGCCCTTTATGCGATTGGTCTCCGATTCCACCCAGATCGTGTCATCGTCCTTTATCCCCTTCTTTTGAGCGGCGCTCGGGTGCAGCAGGATTCGGTGGTCCAGGGGATTGCGCTTGCAGATGTCGTCAACCCATGGGTTTTCCGCGGTGATCGTCTGCGAGAGAAGCGGCACCTTGCTGTTGGCGATGTAGAGATCGTAGCCACCGCCGTTGGCCTCATGCGCACTGCATGGGTGCCATTCCGGCAAGGCGTGATAGTAGGACGTGTCCCACCAGTCCATACCGAGCTCACCTGTCACCTTCTCCACTTGCCGGCCGGATTCGAGGAAGTGCTCGAAGTAGATCGGAACCCGGCCGCTCATGAAGCAACCGGGGAAGGCCTCCTCGGGAGTCTTCTCGTAGAAGTGCGCCGAGGCGCTCTCACGGAACATCACCTCGTCGTACTCATCGGTGCCGGTGAGCATGCAGACTGTCTTCTTGCAGATCTCCTCTACCGTGTACTTGCGGTCGGGGTCCAGCTTGTTCGCCTCGTCGTTGGCCAGGCCGCTCTTGGCGTTGACCCATTCGTTCATCTCGGCGACGATTCCGAGGCGCTCGGCCACGTCGGTCATGAAATCAACCCAGTGGCGCACACCGGCCGGTGGCTCCACGACCGGCTGCACGATCTGGCCGTACCACGGCCCCGGTCCGGGGCTTATGTACCCAGCGGGCAGGTTGGCCGGGAACAACCACCAACGCTCGTAGTCGTGTGACTCGGGTAGGACGAGGTCTGCAAACTCGTCGGTCTCGTTGAGCTGCCAGGCGAACGAGAGCATGAAGTCCATCTTCTTCAACGTCTCCGCCACGGCGGTCGGGTCGAGCAAGCTCATCATCGGGTTGAAACGAAACGAGACGAGGAAGCTCGGGTCGTAGGGGAGATTGAACTTCTTCGGATCGTTCATCGTATAGAGCGGCAGCGACGCCCTGAATGACGAGCACGGAGTGAGCTCGGCGAGCTCGAGGGACTCGGGTGCGCGCGCCGGCTCGGGCGGATACGGCGTCGAGAAGTCGGCAACGTCGCCCATCTGCTCGCACAGGTCGGTGGTGATCAACCCGTCTGCCGACTGCGAGGCACGCCAGAAACCGAACGGACCGTTGGCGCTGGTGCCGAGCAGACCGCCCGGCACGTCCATGGCTCCCACCAAGATGTTGGGCAGCATGATCGAGTATACGTTCCAGAAGCCGTTCTTGTGCTGCGTTCCTCCGCGCTTGGTCTCGATGGCCGCGGGGCGGTACGGCAGGGTCTGCCCTTCATACTCGATGGTGGCGCCGATGCGCGCCGCCTCGCCGAACTCACGGGCAAAGCGGCGGATGGTTTCCTCGGGAACTGATGTGATCTCCGAGACGCGCGCCGTGTCGTACTTGGCCAGATGTTCTTTCAGAAGCGCGAAGGCCGGACGGCACGGTTTACCGTCCACCTCGAAGCTTCCCTCGAGCGCGTACTCGCCAATCGTCTGATCGTCAAAGGATTTCGCTTGTTCTGCGGCCGTGTCCCAGACCAACGGCTTGCCGCTCGTGGCGTCACGCACGTACTGCCCATCGTCGGCGATCAGATACGGCCCGTTGGTCCTTCGCCCCAGGAATTCGCGATCATAGATGCCGAGATCGTTTACCAGGACATTGGCAACGCCGAGGCCGAGGGCGCCGTCGGTGCCCGGGATGATGGGTATCCACTCGTCGGCCTTTGCGGCTGCGTGACTGCAGATCGGATCGACCACGACCAGCTTGGCGCCCCTCTTGCGGGCTTCGGCCAGGCTGCGAATGCCCACCATCGGGTTGTTGTTGGCACCCAGCCCGAACTGCGAGCCCCACTGCACGATGTAGTTGCAGCGCTCGACGTCCGGCTCCGAGTTGACGGTGCCGAGCGTCATCATGAGCGCCGTGTGCAGCCCGCCGCCGCAGAAGGTCGCGCCGTACCAGTGATAGTTCGGAGTCTGGAACGCCTTGCCGAAAGCCAGCTGGAAGTAGTGGTTGTTGAGATCCATGGAGGCAAGGACGAGCTTGCGCGGATCGTCCTCACGCAGGCGCTCCAGCTTCTCTACCACCAGGTCGAGAGCCTCGTCCCAGCCTATCTCCTTCCACTTCGGATCCACCCCGATGCCCTTCTCGGGATTGGTGCGCAGCAGCGGCCTGGTGATGCGGTTCGGATGGTAGAGGTCGGCAATGCGCGACACCGACTTGCCACAGCACTTGCCTAACGAGCTGTAGGTGCTGGCGTCGCCGCGCGAGGCCACCAGCTTTCCGTCCTTGCGACGCACCTGTATAGCGCAGGATGGAAAGCAGCCGTAGCAGGTCGTCGACACCCAGGCATCGTTTGTTTGCATGGTCTCGCTCATCGCTTCTTCCTCACGAACGGTATTTCTCTTCCAGCTCCAGGTACTCGGGGGCTCCCAGCAGACCGTTCAGCGCGGCAAAGAGCTCGAGCGCGTCGCCCTTGTCCGTCTCGGGCGCGCGGCCGCCTTCCTGGAGCCCTGCGAGCGCGGTTCGGGTCGCCTGAACGGCGGGGCCGAAACAGATGCCGGGATAGATAGCGATCGCGTAACCGAGGTTGGCGATCTCTTCGACGGCGAGCGGCGGAGTGAGCGGTCCGAAGTTGATCATGCAACGCAACCCCGGGCAGCGGCGCGGAACTTCTTCGATGTGCTCCATCGTCTGCTGGCCGTCAACGAAGACGACATCGGCGCCCGCTTCGGCGTAGAGGTGGCAGCGCTCGACGGCGGCTTCGAGTCCATCGACGGCCAGTGCATCGGTTCGCGCTATGACCACGAGATCTTCCGAGGACCTCGAGTCTACGGCCGCCCTGACCTTGGTGACCATATCCTCGGCCGCAATGACCTGCTTGCCGCTCATGTGACCGCAGCGCTTCGGCCAGACCTGATCCTCGATGTGCAACGCAGCGGCACCGGCATGCTCGTACTCGCGTACGGTGCGAACGACGTTCATGGCGTTGCCGTGGCCCGTGTCTCCGTCGGCAATGACCGGAAGTCCGATTGCCGAGGCGAGCGTACGCACATTGGCTACCATCTCCGTCTGCGTGACCAGCCCTACGTCCGGCAAGCCGAACTTGGTGGCCGCCGTGCAGTAGCCGCTCATGTAGACGGCGGCAAAGCCGGCTCGCTCGATCAGTTTGGCCGTCAGCGCGTCGTAGGCGCCGGGCGCGACTATGAGCTCGCCACTCTCGATCATTTCCCTCAGATTGCTCGACATCGTTCTCCTCTGTGACCGTTCCCGTCGTTCTTCGCCCTTCCGCGTCACTTGATGGTAACGATGTCCAGGTTCTTGTTCTGGATGTAGCGCACGCGCGGAGTCGTGCCGGCATCTGCACGCAGCGCGAAAGTTCGTTCGTTGCGCATCGCCTCGGCCGCTTTGCTTGCCGGATCGTCAAGATCGCCGAAGTGGCGGCAGTAGGTCGGGCAGGTCTCCACGCACCTCGGATCGAGCCCGGTCGCGAGGCGGTCTGCGCAGAAGCTACACTTCTGTACGATCTTCTCGTAGCCACGAAGCTCATCAACCCCGTAGGGAATCGGCGTGGCCGGAAAGTAGTACTCTTCTTCCTCGATGTAGTAGCGCACGTCGTAGGGACACGCGGTAATGCAGGCCTTGCAACCGATGCACTTGTCGTAATCCACCAGTACCAGACCGTCGGCGTTGCGATGAGTCGCGCCGCTCGGGCAGACCTCCTCGCACGGAGCGTTTTCGCAGTGATTGCACAGCACCGGAAGAAACAGCCGTGTCACCCGCGGCGTCTTGCCGAACTCTTTTTGCAGCACATAGCTCCAGAACACGCCGGGCTGGGTTCCGTGCTCGGCCTTGCACGCCATCGTGCAGGCGTTGCATCCGATACAAAGGTCGAGGTCTATGACCATCCCGTATCTAGCCATCTCAAGCTCTCCGATTCTCGGGCCGCTTCATACCACCGGCTCGTAGACGCCGGCGCGCAGCACCGCGTAGCGAAAGCTGATGTCGCCGCCGAGCCTCAGCACGACCATGGTGAGAAGAGTAAGTGTCGATAGCACAACCGCCCCCGGCCATACGAGATAGCAGAGTGCGATCAGCGCGACGGGAACCAGCAGGCCCAGCAGCAGCGAAGCATCCCGGAACAAGGACCGTAGTTTACCCTGTGTGAGCAGACGCACGGACTCTTTGACGGCCGCCGACGGAAGATGAGGCCGCGAGTAGATCACCGTCAGCGCCAGGCAGAAGAACATCAGTGCGAGGACCGCGGCCACCGCACGGGGGTAGGTCGCAAGGCTTTCCCCGGTCATCGGCAACGAGCACAGCGCCAGGCCCGCACCGGAGGCCAGCGAGTGGAAGAAGAAAAGAAGCGGCAGCAGCGCGCTGTTCCAGAAGGGAACCGCCGGCATCTAAGAATAGA